>SXMI01000212.1 GCA_005777415.1 Actinomycetota bacterium
CGATCGCGTACGCCTCGGTCGTCGGCTCGAGGGGACCGGTGAGGAGCGCCGGCTCGACGATGGGCTGGTCGGCCATGCGGGGGTAGATGCACGAGCTGCCCAGGTACAACAACTTGGCGACGCCCACGTCTCGGGAGGCGTCGACCACGTTGGCGTGGATCATCAGGTTGTCGTACAGGAACTCGGCCGGCCGGGTGCTGTTGGCCATGATCCCGCCGACCGTGCCGGCCACCAGGTACACCGCCCGGGGCCGGTTGGCCTCCATCCAGGAGCGCACGCCGGCCTGATCCCGGAGGTCGACCTCGTCACGAGTGGCGGTCAGCACGTTGCGGTGTCCGCCGGCCCGCAGTCGCCGCACCACCGCCGAGCCGACCAGACCGCGGTGGCCCGCCACGAACACGGGGTCGTCGGGGTGCACCGGGAAGGTCACGGGCCGGGCACCTCGGAGGCGCCGACCGCCGCGCCGAGCTGGGCGGCGATGGCGGCGACCGTCCGCCGCATGCCGTCGTCGACCGGCACGGTCGGCTCCCACCCGAGCAGCTCCCGGGCGCGGGTGAGGTCCGGTCGGCGGCGGCTGGGGTCGTTCTCGGGTCGGGCCACGAACTCGATCGCCGAGTCGCTGCCCGTCAGGTCGATCACCATCCGGGCGATGTCGAGGACCGTGTACTCCTCGGTCGTGCCCAGGTTCACCGGGACCACGACGTCGCTGTCGAGCAGCGCCACGATCCCGTCGGCGAGGTCGTCGACGTAGCAGAAGCTCCGGGTCTGCATGCCGTCGCCGTGCACCGTCAGCGGGTGGCCGGCGAGCGCCTGCTGGACGAACGTGACGACGATCCGACCGTCGTCCAGGCGCATCCGCGGCCCGTAGGTGTTGAAGATGCGGGCGATGCGGGTGTCGAGTCCCCGACGGAGCCGGTAGGTGTCGACCGCCGCCTCGGAGAACCGCTTGGCCTCGTCGTAGCAGGCCCGTTCCCCCAACGTGCTGACGGACCCCCGGTACTCCTCCGGCTGCGGGTGGACCTCGGGTTCCCCGTAGACCTCGCTGCTCGACGCGAACAGGAAGGTCGCGCCCGCCCGCTCGGCCTGGTCCAACAACCGCAGCGTGACCGTGCTCCCGGCGTGGAGGACCTCGACCGGCAGGTCGCGGAAGTGACGGGGTGACGCCGGCGAGGCCAGGTGGAGGACCGCAGCGGTGCCCGCGGGCAGGTGATCCAGGTCGGCGGCGTCACGCTCGACGAACTCGAAGCGGTCGGAGCCGAGCACGCCCACCAGGTTGGCCAGTTCGCCCGTCACGAGGCTGTCCACGCCGACGACCTTTTCGCCGCGGGCGACGAGTCGCTCCACCACGTGGGATCCGATCATGCCGGCTGCGCCGGTGACGACGACCTGTGCCACGACTCCTGCTGCTCTCCGAGCTCTCCGCGAGCGCCCGAGCGAGCGCGCACCCACGGGCGAGCCTAGACGAGCCCGGATCCGGCCCTGTGCGGCGCCCGATCGGCACCGGCGGCGGGGGTCGTGCCCGTTGTGCTGTACTCCCCGGAGCACGACGAGCGCCCGGCACCGGCCGGGCCCGGACACCCGGGGGCGGGCCGTGACCCACGACATCCTCATCCGCAACGGCACCGTCGTCGATGGGACAGGGGCTCCACCGGCCCGGGCCGACGTCGCCGTCACCGGCGACCGGGTCGTCGAGGTCGGTGACCTGCGGGGGCAGGCGGCCCGGCGCACCATCGACGCCGACGGACTGGTCGTGACCCCGGGGTTCGTCGACCTCCACTCGCACCTCGACGCCCAGATCGGCTGGGATCCGACGATGTCGTCGTCCTGCTGGCACGGCGTCACGTCGGTCGTGATGGGCAACTGCGGGATGACCTTCGCCCCGGTGCGCCCGGGCGGCTCCGAGGTGCTCGCCACTGCGATGGAGTCCGTCGAGGACATCCCCGCCGCCTGCATCCTGGAGGGACTGCCCTGGGACTGGGAGGACTTCGCCGGCTACCTGGACGCGCTCGAACGGCTGCCCCGCGGACTCAACGCCGGCGGGTACGTGGGCGACGTCGCGGTCCGGCTCTACGTCGCCGGGGACGCCGCCTGCGAGCGGGACTTCGTGGCGACCGAGGCCCAGCTCGACGAGATGCAGCGCCTGGTGGCTGCGGCGCTCGACGCCGGCGCGCTGGGCTACTCGCTGTCGAGGAGCCTGTTCCACCGGGTCCCCGACGGGCGCAACGTCCCGGGAACCTGGACCGCCCCAGAGGAGTTCCTCCACATCGGCCGGGCGCTCGCCGACGCCGGCCGGGGCGTGTTCGAGAGCGCCCCCCGCTACAACTTCGAGCACGAACCCGGCGACCGGGTCGAGGAGGAGCTCGCGTGGATGGCCGAGCTGTCCGTGCGCACCGGCCGACCGTTCAGCTTCAACCTCCAGCAGATCGCCTCGCTCGACGACCACTACCGCCGCGTCTGCGAGCTCGCCGCCCGGGCCAATGCCGCCGGGGCCCGACTCCGGCCGCAGATCACCCCCCGCAGCGTCGGTGTGCTGTTCAGCCTGGACGCCAACTCGCTGCTCGACGGACTGGCCGCGTTCGCACCCGTCCTCGGCCGGCCCCTGGACGAGAAGCTCGCCCGGCTCCGGGACCCGCAGCACCGGGCGACGCTGCTGGACGAGGCCCGCAGGTCGCCCGTCGACCCGTACGAACGCATGTACCCGATGGACGCCGATGCGCCCGCCACCTACGCCTACGGCCCGGGGGACTCACTGGCCGCCCGGGCCCGGGCCGCCGGCGTGCACCCGCTGGAACTGCACATCGACGAGCTCGACCGCTCCGACGGTCGGTCGGTCGTGAACTGGCCGGTCATGAACACCGACGAGCAGGCGATCGCCGAGCTGATCTCCTCGCCCGTCACGATCCTCGGACTGGCCGACGCCGGCGCGCACGCCACCCAGATCATGGATGCGAGCCAGCCCACGTGGTTCCTGGCCCACTGGGTCCGCGACGAGGGCCTCCTCACGCTGGAGGAGGGCGTGCGTCGACTCACCTCGGACACGGCCGACTTCATCGGGTACCGGGACCGCGGGACGCTGCGACCGGGCGCGTTCGCGGACATCAACGTGCTGGATCTGGACGCGCTGTCGCTCCCCGTGCCCCGGATCGTCCGGGACTTCCCAGGTGGGGCGCCCCGCTACGTCCAGGGTTCGACGGGCATCGAGCACACCATCGTCAACGGCGTGCCGTTCATGGAACGCGGCGAACACACCGGCGAGCTGGCCGGACGGATCCTCCGTTCCACCGACTGACCGGCTCGGCCGATGCGCTCAGTGCACGCTGGTCCGGGCGGCCTCGAGCACGAGTCGTCGCTCGGCGGCGGCGACCGCCCGCCGGAGCGGCCCGACGGCGTCCGGCGTGACCGAGATCGCATCGATGCCGGCCCGGACCAGGTGCTCGGCGAAGGCCGGGTCGTCCGAGGGCGCCTGACCGCACAGTGAGGTCGCCAGACCCGCCTCCCGGGCGCCGGCCACGATGTCCGAGATGGCCGCCAGGACCGCCCGGTCCGCCGGGTCGAACAGGGGGGCGCACACGCTCGAGTCCCGGTCGACGCCGAGGAGGAGCTGGGTGAGGTCGTTGGTCCCGATGGACACGCCCGTGACTCCCAGCGCGGCGTAGTCGGCCAGGCGGTAGACGACCGACGGCACCTCGGCCATGATCCAGCGCTCCAGTCCGCGGTCGGCGCCCAGTGGCGAGGCGTCCACCAGGTCGAGACACGCCGCCAGTTCCCACCGGGTCCGCACGAACGGGATCATCAGGTGGACGTTCGGGTGGTCGACCCGGACCCGCGCCAGCGCCTCGAGCTCGAGCCCGAACAGCACCGGGTCGCTGACGTAGCGGTAGCAGCCGCGGTAGCCGATCATCGGATTGGACTCCCGGGGCTCGACCCCCTCGCCGCCCTCGAGCCGCGCGAACTCGTTGCTCCGGAAGTCGGTGCTGCGGTACCGGACGGGTCGCCGACCGAACGGAGCGGCGACGGCGGCGACCGCCTCGGCCAGTCGATCGACGAACCGGTCCGCCCCACCCGCTTCGACCATCGCCACCGGGTGCACACCATCGAGCGCATCGACGAGCAGGACCTCTGCCCGCAGCAGACCGACCCCGTCGACCGGGAGCGCGGCCGCCGACGCCGCCGAGGCCACCACTCCCAGGTTGACCTCGATCCGGGTGGCCGTCGCACCGGGATCGACCGTCGGGACGGGAGTCGACGCAGCGGCCTCCGGGGGTGCGCCCGAGTCGGCGGGTACGGCCGCGCCCATCGTCACGGAACCAGCACCGCCGTCCACCGTGACGACCGTGCCGTCGGCCAGGACCCGGGTCGCGTCGTGGACACCGACCACGCACGGGACGCCGAGCTCCCGACTCACGATCGCCGCGTGGCAGGTCGTCCCCCCGGACTCGGTCACCACCGCCGCCGCCCGGCGGAGCAGCGGGACCCAGTCGGGACTGGTGCTCCGGGCGACCAGCACGTCCCCGGCGGTGAACGCCCCCGGGTGACGCGGGTCGGCGACGACCCGGACCGGACCGGAGGCCACCCCCCGGGACGCCCCGAGTCCGCGCAGCCCACCGGCCGAGGGACGCAGGATCGGGGAGGTGTGCGGAGACGGGGACCGACCCGGGACGATCGTCGTGATCGGACGCGACTGGAGGATCCAGAGGTCGTCGCCGACCAGGGCCCACTCGACGTCCTGGGGTCCGGCGAAGTGGTCGGCCACGGTCCGCACCGTGCGGGCGATCCCCACGACCGTGGCCTCGTCCAGCACGTGGGGCCCGGGATCGACGCCACCGGCCACCCGGTGCACCCCGTCGCCCGACAGCACGAGCCGCTCCGACTGGCGACCGGGACGGCGCGTCGTGACCGTCCACGACGCCACGTCCACCTCGTCGTGGTCGGGCTCGACTGCGCCGCTGACGACGGACTCGCCGAGCCCCCGGGCCGACTCGACGACGACGAGCCCGGGCCCCGACCCGTCCGGGCGCTCGCTGAACGCCACGCCGGCCACGTCCGCCGGCACGGCCACCTGCACGACGACGGCCACGATCGGCTCGTCGAGCAGTCCACGTTCCACCCGGTACGCGATCGCCCGGTCCGTGAACGCCGAGACCCAACAGGTGGAGATCGCGCGCAGCGCCTCGGTCAGGCCGCTCACCCCCAGCAGCGTGGCGTGCGCACCGGCGAACGACGCCCCGGCGGCGTCCTCCGACGTGGCCGACGACCGGACGGCCAGGACGGCCTCCGGCCCCAGGCGTTCGAGCGCGGTCGCCACGGCGACCCGGACCTCGCCGGGCACCGGGACCGACGCCACGCGTCGGCGCAGCGCGGCCGCTCGCTCCCCCCGCCGCTCCGGGTCGTCGATCGACACGAGCGACCGGAACTCGTCCAGCACCTCCTGTCGACAGGTCGCCCCGGTGAGCGCCGCCAGGTAGGCCGACGAGGTGACGACGAATCCGGGCGGGACCCGGAACCCGGCACCTCGCAGGGAGCCCAGGTTGGCCGCCTTCCCGCCGACCTCCGCGACGTCGGGCGGACCGACGCGGTCCAGGTCGACGACGAGCCGGCCCGCAGGGGTGGGTGTCGTCGGAGCCAGCGCCGTGTCGGTCACGAGGGCACCACGACGGCTCGGCCCTCGAGCTGTCCGGCCGCCATCATCCGGTACGCATCGGGTGCCTGGTCGAGTGTGAATCGCTGGACGTCGGCCCGGATCCGCCCGGACGCCCCCAGGGCCAGCACCTCCTGGAGCTCCGGGATGCTCCCCCAGTAGGTCGTGGCCACGGACACCTCGTAGGCGGGCGACGTGAACCCGACCGGCAGTGCCCCACCGGCCAGTCCGACGATCGTGAGGTGGCCGAGCGAACGGGTGAGCGCCGCGGCGAACTCGAGCGTGACCGGCGAGCCGACCAGGTCGATCGCCACGTCCACGCCGCGTCCTGCGGTGCGCCCCAGGACCTCGTCGTGCGCGACGGGGCCCGGGAGGATCGTGTGGTGCGCACCCAGCGACGCCGCCAGCACCAGCGCCTCCGGACGCTCGTCGACCGCGATGATCGTGGCCGGCGTCAGCTCCCGGAGGATCTGCACGGCGAGGTGCCCCAGACCGCCCACACCGAGCACCAGCACCGTCGACCCGGGGACCATGAGCTCCAGGGATCGCCGGATCGCGTGGTACGGGGTCAGGCCGGCATCGGTCAGTGGCGCCGCCACCACCGGATCCAGATCGCCGAGTTCGACCAGGTGCCGGGCCGACGGCACCAGCATGAACGGCGCCATGCCGCCGTCGGCACCCAGGCCACCGCCGGCGACCGGTCGGCGGGCCTGGTCGACGCAGTAGTTCTCGGCCCCCGTGCGGCAGCGGTGGCACCGGCCGCACCCCCACGGGCCGTAGACGGCCACGGGTGTACCCGGGTCGAGCCCCGCCACGCCCTGACCGACCGCCTCCACCCACCCTGCGTTCTCGTGGCCGAGCGTGAAGGGCGGATCGAACGGGAGCGAGCCCGGTGCGAAGTCGTGCATCAGGTGGAGGTCGGAGTGGCACGCGCCAGCACCACCGACCCGCACCAGGACCTGACCGGGGGCCGGATCCGGGGTCGGGACGTCGGCGAACTCGGCGTCGTGCTGCCAGGAGGTGAGTCGGAGCGCCTGCATGCGGCCACTCTCGGGGTCGGTCCCGTCGTCGCCAACCGGGTCCGACTGATCGGCCCGGGACGTTCGTCCCGACGCCGCCGGATCGGCGTCAGCCGCCGCCGAGGATCGCCTGCGCCACCACCTGGGCCGTCCGACGGTGTGACAGGACGTTCGGGTGCAGCGGGAGGCCCGGTGGATCGAGGTTGATCGTGTTGACCCACGCATCCGGGTACGGCTGGCAGACGTCGTGGCCGATGCTCGGTGTGTAGGCGTCGACGAACTCGACACCCCGGGCGGCGGCGACCTCGGCGAGCATCCGGTTCATCTCGCGGTACCTGTCACGCAGGTAGCGGACGTCGACGTCGAGGATCGGCACCCGCGGCCAGCACCCCACCCCGCTGTCGGGCAGCGCCACCGGGTAGCCGACCAGGAGCACCCGGGCGTCCGGTGCCCGCTCACGGATCCCGGCGAGCACCCCGTCCACCCTCGGGCGGGCCTGCTCGATCTTCCACGAGGTCTTGTCCCAGTCGCCGAACGCGTGCTTCTGGACACAGGGACGCCCCCACGGCGCGTCGCCCAGAGGGAACGGCAGCAGGTTCACGCACCCCTTGGCGATGCCGTCGAACCCGACGTCGTTGCCTCCGATCCCGATCGTCACCAGGTCGGTGTCCTCCGAGAGGGCGTCGAACTGGGGTGGCGCCGTCGAGCCGAGCGGCGCCTCCTGCTCCTCGGTCATGTGGATGCTCTTGGCCGATCCGCAGCTGACGTCGACGAAGCTCCGGGCGTCGATCGACCGAGCGACCTGGGCCGGCCAGTTCGTTCGGGATCGACCACAGTCGATCGGCTCGCCGTAGGGTTCGGGCAGCAGCGGGCCGGACACGTACGAGTCGCCGAGCGACACGTAGCGGAGGGGCCCGGCGGCTCCCGGCCGTGGTCCCGACACCGACGGCGAACAGGCGGCGACGACCGTCGCGACGGCGGCCACCGTCACCAGCGGGATCCACCGGCGTCGCCCCGAACGGCCACGAGGCCCGGTTGCACGCATCTCCCCCACGACTCCACCTCCGGTCGTCGATCGCCCCCGAACGACACCCCGAGTGTAGGTGCGACGCCGCTGCCGGTCACGGGCCCGGGGCCGCGTGCGGCGCCGGCTGTCCCACCGCGGGCTCAGCAGTTCGGGGGTTCCGGGTCCAGCCGACCGGTCAGCGCCGAGAACGGGTAGGCCACGGCGCTCCCGGAATCAGGGTCGCGCGCCGCCACCAGACCGACCGCGCGGCCTGACGCATCGACGACGACGCCGCCGGAGCTGCCCTCCTCGGTCGGCACGTCGACGACCACCACCTGCACCGTCCCGCCGTCGTCGACCCGGTCCTCGACCGACGTCACCCGACCCGGGACCGCCGAGAAGACCCCGCCCGGATGTCCGGCGACGACCACCTCCGCACCGACCTCGGGGGCGGGCCCGACCGGGAGCGTCGTCGCCACCAGACCCGTGGCCAGCGCATCCTGCGGATCGAGGACGGCGGCGTCTCGACCGGGCACCGACCCGCCGACCCGGACGTCGACGGAGTCCCCGTCGGGGAGCGTGACGACGGCGTCCGTCGCACCCGCGAGGACGTGGCGGTTCGACAGCGCCAGCGGACTGCCCGCCAGGTCGACCAGGCTCACCGTGCCCTGACGTTCGAACCCGCACCCCTGCGAGGTCACCGACAGGACCGTCGACCGCAACCGTTGCTCCAGGGCGGCGTCGACCGTCGGACGCTCCTCGGTCACGCCGGCCACCTCGGCGCCGGGCGCGGAGGGCAACGAGGTCGCTGCATCGACCTGGGCCGGCGGACCCGCCTGCTCCACCTCGGTTCCGCACGCCACACCCAGGGCGGCGATCGTCGCGCCGACGACCACCGCTGCGGTCAGGGCACGGAGCGGGAAGGACGGGCGCGGCACCCCTCCAGACAACGCCGTCCGGCCCCGAGCGGCAAGCGGGAAGATCTACCCGGCCCGGAACAGGGCCCAGAGCTCGTCCACGGCCACCGTCGCCGGCATCCGGCCCGCCTCCACCGCCAGCTCGAGCTCCTCGAGCCGGGCCCGGACCCCGGGCTCCGACCGCAGCGCCGCCCGGAGCCGATCGTCGAGCATCGACCACATCCACTCGACCTGCTGGCGGCGTCGCCGCTCCTCGAACCGGCCCGACCCCACCGCGGTCGTACGGTGCAGGGTCACCTGCTCCCACACCCGGTCCAGACCGGTGTTCGTGATGGCCGAGCAGGTGAGCACGGGCGTCGTCCACGTGGGCGTGGGCGACCCGACCAGGTGCAACGCGGTGCGGTACTCGCCGGCCGCCAGTTCGGCCCGCTGCACGTTGTCACCGTCCGCCTTGTTGATCGCCACCACGTCGGCCAGCTCGAGCACGCCCTTCTTGATTCCCTGGAGATCGTCGCCGGCTCCGCTGAGCATCAGCACCAGGAAGCAGTCGACCATCCCCGCCACCACCGTCTCGGACTGGCCGACCCCCACGGTCTCGACGAGGACCACGTCGAAGCCCGCGGCCTCGCACACGAGGATCGTCTCCCTGGTCGAGCGGGTCACCCCACCGAGCGTCGAGCCGGCCGGCGACGGCCGGATGAACGCGTTCGGGTCGACCGCCAGTCGTTCCATGCGTGTCTTGTCGCCCAGGATCGACCCGCCCGTCCTCGAACTGGTGGGATCCACCGCCAGCACCGCCACCCGGTGGCCGGCGCCGGTGAGGTTGACGCCCAACTGGTCGATGAAGGTCGACTTGCCGACGCCCGGGACCCCGGTGATCCCGACCCGGTGCGACCCGCCGGAGTGCTCGAGCAACCCCTGGAGGACCTCGCCCGCAAGGACCCGGTGGACCGGGTTGGTGCTCTCCAGCAGCGTGATCGCACGGGCCAGGACGGTGCGGTCACCGGCCAGGACGCCGTCCACGTACTCCTCGGCTCGCAGGGTCCCGGACACGTGCTGCAGCGTACCGGTGGGCCTGCGTCGCACCCCCGCCGGAGCGAGGGCCCGAGCGCCGGCAGGGCCCAGCCGTAGCATCGTCTCGAGCACGGTCGGCTC
>SXMI01000213.1 GCA_005777415.1 Actinomycetota bacterium
ACGTGTCGGTGCAGGCACAGATCCTGAACCTCCTCGAGGACATGAAGGAGCGGTACCGGCTGACCATGGTGTTCGTCGCCCACGACCTGGCAGTCGTCAAGAACGTCTCGGACCGGGTCGCCGTGATGTACCTGGGCAAGATGTGCGAGATCGGCCCGCCGGACACCATGTACCGGGCCCCGGCCCACCCGTACACCGCGGCCCTGCTGGCAGCGATCCCGCTCCCGGACCCCGACATCGATCCGGCGGCGACCGAGCACCTCGGCGGCGAGCTCCCCTCACCGCTGGCACCCCCGTCGGGCTGCCGGTTCCGCACCAGGTGTCCGCGGGCCCACGAGGTCTGCGCCCAGGTCGAACCCCAGATGCAGAAGGTCGGCGACGACCACTACGTGGCCTGCCATGCACCGCTCGTGACGCCGGTGGCCGCCCCCGGGATGCACTGAGCCCCACCCCGTGGAGCTCCACGTACCGGGCCTGCTCGAGGCCCTCGAGCAGGTCGGCCCCGACCACCCGGCGCTCGTCCACCGGGGCCGGACCCGGACCCGTTCGGAGTTCGGCGACCGCAGCCGTCGGCTGGCCAACGTGCTCCTGTCCGCAGGGCTCGGGCGGAGGGGTGGGACCGCCGGGGTCGAGCGCTGGGGTTCGGCCCACGACCACGTGGCCCTGCTGATGCACAACGGCCCGGAGTACCTGGAGTCCATGGTGGGCGCCTGGTCGGCGGGCGCGGTGCCGGTGAACGTCAACGACCGCTACGTCGCCGACGAGTTGCGGTACCTGCTCGATGACGCCTCGGCCCGGGCCGTGGTCGTCCACAGTCGGTACGCACCGACGCTCGGGGCCGTGCTGGAGCGGTTGTCGCAACCACCGGAACTGATCCTGCAGGTGCCCGACGGCTCCGAGAACCCCCTGCTCCCCGGCGCCCGTTGGTACGGCGCGGCGTTGGACGAGGCGTCCGGGTCGCTGCCGGGGTCGGTTCGCGCTGCGTGGAGCGGCGACGACCTCTACCTCTGCTACACGGGCGGCACCACGGGGCGACCGAAGGGGGTGGCCTGGCGCCAGGCCGACTTCCTGGTGGCCGCCCTCGGCGTCCGCCGCCGCGACGGAGCCGAGTTCGCATCGTTCGAGGAGCTCGCGGCGGCGGCACCCGGCCGCCTCCGGGCGCTCCCGGCGCCGCCCTTCATGCACGGCGCCGCCCACTGGAACGCGCTCGCCTGCTGGGCCGGTGGCGGGACGGTGGTGATCCAGGACCGCGGGGACCGTGCGGATCCCGCCGACCTGGTGACGGTCGCCGAGCGGGAACGGGTGAGCTCCCTGCTCCTCGTCGGTGACCCGATGGCCGTTCCGTTCGTCGACGAGCTCCGGCGAACGGGGGCGGAGCTGCCGGCCCTGCGACACGTGATCTCCGGCGGCGCCGTGCTGTCTGCGGCCACCCGGGCCGAGCTCCTCGAGCTGCTGCCCGGGCTCACCATCGTCGACGTGCTCGGCTCCACCGAGGCCGGTCGCCAGGCGGTGGCCACCGTCGACCGGACTCGCCCGGCCGACACCGCGTTCAGCCCGTCCACCGGGACCGTGGTGGTGGACGACGACCGCACCGCCCTGGTGCCGTCGGACTCGGACCGGGAGGGTTGGCTGGCACGGACCGGCCGCGTCCCGCTCGGGTACCTCGGTGACCCCGAGGGCACCGGCCGGACGTTCCCGATGATCGACGGCGTACGCCACGTCGTTCCCGGCGATCGCGCCCACTGGAACGCCGACGGCACCGTGAGGCTGCTCGGGCGGGACTCGGTGTGCGTCAACACCGGCGGCGAGAAGGTCTTCGTCGAGGAGGTCGAGCAGGCCGTGCGCCTGCACCCCGACGTCGCCGACGTGGTGGTGTGCGGCCGACCGTCACCCAGGTGGGGCGAGGAGGTCGTGGCCGTCGTCGAGCTCCGGGCCGGTCGCAGTCCGGACGATGCCGCACTGCGTGACGCCGCCGCGGGTTCGATCGCCGGCTACAAGCTGCCCAAGGCGTTCATCCGGGTGGACGAGGTGGTGCGGTCGCCGTCCGGGAAGGCGGACTACCGCTGGGCCCGAACGGTGGCCGAACGTGCCGGTGTCAGTCCTTCGTCGCCACGGCGTTCGGGGTGACGTTCATCTTCGGTTCATAGGCGGCGGCCTCGAGGTCACGGGCCTCCGCCCGGACCGCACCGCGCAGCTGATCCCGACAGTCGTCGCAGGGTCCGTGGAACTCCGACCGGGTGGCCCGGTGGCAACGGGGGCAGTCGAACTCGTGCATGGTGAGCGGCTCGTGGTCCACACGTGCATGCTCGCGCGTCCGCCCGGCTGGAGCGGTGACCGACGGACCGGTCCACCATCCGTCCACGGTCGACACACAGGTCGACGCACAGGATGACGACACGAACCCACAGGGTTGCGCCCCTTCCGTTCCACAGCGGACCCGTCGTACGGTCGATCGGAGCCGACACACCGAAGGGAACCAGCCATGGTCATCACCTACCTGGACCGTCAGGAGCAGCGCCGCCCGATCCCCGCCGAGGTCGACTACGAGCTCGTCCTGCGGGACGGGACCCGGGAGGTGGTGACGGGCGCGGACGCGTACCAGCAGGAGCAGAGCATGACGACGTTCTTCCGGACCGATGGTCGGCGGGGCATCGACTGCTGGTCCGTCCGGATGGCCAGCTTCCGCACCGACGAGATCCTCACCATCCGTCGACGGTCGGGAGATCCGCACCCGTAGGGCTGTCCCGGGAGTCCGACCCCGGAGGGACTAGGTTGACCGGGTCCGGCGAGCGCCGGTGAGAGCGACATGGCGACCCAGACCCCCGCACCCCGAACCTCCGACGGCCCGACCCCACGAGTGGTCGTCATCGGCGCCGGCCCCGCCGGCCTGACCGCTGCCTACCAGCTCACCAAGGCCGGCATCCCGAGCACGATCCTCGAGGCGACGGACGTGGTCGGCGGGATCTCGCAGACCGCCGAACGTGACGGCTGGCGCTTCGACATCGGCGGGCACCGCTTCTTCACCAAGGTGCAGCCCGTGGAGGAGCTCTGGCACGAGATCCTCGACGACGACGAGTTCCTGCAGCGTCCGCGGATGAGCCGGATCTACTACCAGGGCAAGTACTACGACTACCCGATCAAGCCCCTGAACGCGCTCCGCAACCTGGGGTTCGTGGAGGCCGTCCGCTGTGTCGTCTCGTACCTGGTCGCCAAGGTTCGCCCGCCGACCGATCAGAGCACCCTGGAGGGCTACGTCGTGGCCGACTACGGCCGCCGGCTCTACGAGCACTTCTTCCGGACCTACAACGTCAAGGTGTGGGGTGTCGACCCCTCGCAGCTGTCGGCGGACTTCGGGGCCCAGCGGATCAAGGGCATGTCGCTCTGGCACGCCGTCTGGGAACCGATCAGGTCGCGTTTGTTCGGTCGACGGGCCGACAAGTCGCGCCAGGTCACCAGCCTCATCGAGGAGTTCCAGTACCCCAAGTACGGGCCCGGCATGATGTGGGAACGCTGCGCCGAGTTGGTCGAGGCCTCGGGCTGCACCATCGTGTTCGGCCAGCGGGTGGAATCGGTGCGGCGGGGCGAGGGCGGTGCCACGGTGGTCGTATCGGTCGATGCCGACGGCCGACGCACCGAGCACGAGGCGGACGAGGTCATCTCCACCATGCCGCTCCCCTACTTGGTCGAGTCGATGGACCCCGCCCCGCCGGAGCCGGTCCTCGAGGCGGCCCGCGGACTCGGCTTCCGGGACTTCCTCACCGTGGCGTTGGTCGTGCCGGAGCGTGACGGATTCCCCGACAACTGGATCTACATCCACTCGCCGGACGTCATGGTCGGCCGGATCCAGAACTTCGGCTCGTGGTCGCCGTACCTCGTGAAGGACGGCCGGACCTGCCTGGGCCTCGAGTACTTCGTGTTCGAGGGCGACGGGATGTGGACGAAGCCCGATGACGAGCTCGTCGCCCAGGCGACCCTGGAGCTCGAGCGGCTCGGCCTCGTGCAGGCCTCCTCGGTCGAGACGGGGTACGTGGTGCGGATGCCCCGGGCCTACCCCGTGTACGACGAGGGGTACCAGCAGAAGGTCACCGTGCTCCGCGACTGGTTGCAGGCCGAGGTGCCGAACGTGCATCCAGTCGGCCGCAACGGCATGCACAAGTACAACAACCAGGACCACTCCATGCTGACCGCCATGCTGACGGTCGAGAACATCGTCACGGGGTCCACGCACGACATCTGGTCGGTCAACGTCGAGGCCGACTACCACGAGGTGGACGCCAGCCGTCCGTCGGTCGCCGCCGACTGGATCGGCACCGCCGGCGACGCCGGAGGCACCGGCCGCGGCGCTCCCGTCGTCCCCTCCCGCTGACGCAGCCCGACCGGGGCGGCTAGGCGGCGGGCGGTCCGTTGCGGGCGATGGCGTCCACCTGGGGTGCCAGCCAGTTGCCGACCACCGGGATGAACTCCTCGGTGAGGTGGACGCCGTCGGACCTGATCGACGGGTCGAGCTCGCCCCCCGGTTGAGCCGCCACGAACGCCCCGAAATCGACGACGGTCGCCACTCCGGGACGGAGCGACGCCGCTTCCAGGATCAACTCGTTGAGGCGATCGATGCGGGCCGGGTCCGACTCGGGAAGTCCGGTGAACCCCTGCCCCCGACCCGACTCGATGTGCGGGTAGGTCAACAGCACCACGGTGGCGCCCCGGGAGGCCAGCACGTCGATCGCCGACAGCAACTCGGCGAGGAAGTAGCGGTCCGAGGTCGGCTCGCCGATCGACCGCAGCCGGTCGTCGCCCGGGAGCCGCCGGTCCACGACCTCCCAGATCCCGGTCCCGAGGACCACGACCGTCGGGTCGTAGGACTCGAGGAGGCCGGGGAAGAACGTGGCCCAGTCGCACTCGTCCTCGAAGCGGATCACGTCCCGGAGGAACTTGTACTCGCCCCCGCGGGCGATCGGACAGCCCAGCTTGGCCCCGAGTGCGACGTCGAGCAGTGCGCCGTCGTCGTCGGTGTCGCGCAGGCCGAGGCCGACGTCGAGGGCCACCGAGTCGCCCACCACCAGCACACCGGCGGGCGCGCCGGCGGCGACGGTGCGACGGGGCGTCACCGGCGGAGCGGGAGGCAGGGGAACCGACGCCGCCAGGCCTGCGACCGGATCGGGAGCAGGGATGGGCGGGCGGGCATCCCGGAGCGCCGGTGCCAGGGCCGAGGAGATCGCCTCCTGGCCGGCGGCGGTGAACCCGACGCCGTCGGGGGCGCGGAGCGCCGGATCGAAGCTGCCGCCCGGCCAGGCGTCGGTCGCAGCGGCGACGTCCACCACAGGGATGTCCAGGGCGCCGGCGGCTTCTCGGAGCAGCACGTTCCAGCGGGCGATCCGGGCCGGGTCGTTCTCGGGGAACCCCGGCCCGGGCCCACCCGATACGGCGGAACTCATCGACGCCAGGTAGAGCTCACGTTCCCGCTCGCCCTCGGGCAGTCCCCGTGGCGGCGGGGCGGGCGGCGGCAGGGTGCTGTTCTGTACCGCCGGCACCGTGGCGACCGCCACCGGGACACCGGTCTGGACGAGGTCGCCGAGCAGCTCGCGGAGCTCGAGCGCGAGCAGGTCGTCGAGCGCAGGGTCACCGATCGAACGCCACGGTGTGTCCGCCTCGACCCGGCGGTCCGCCACGTCCCGCAGGCCACCGCTCACGAGGACCAGCTCGGGTCGCTGGGCCTCGACGGCCGCCACCCACTGCGCCCGAGCATCGCCGCAACGGTCCGTGTTGCGCTCCGCGGTCCCGTCCGGCATGGCGACGAACCCGAGCGCCACGAGACCGCACCCCGGTATCGCCAAGGTGCTCGGCGCCAGGGGATCGTCGACAGTGCCCGTGGACGCCGGACCCCACGCCGCCGCGGTCTCGTCACCGATCACGAGCGTCCGCAAGGGCGCCGGAGGCGGGAGGGTCGTCGTCGCAGCCGCGGCCGCTTCCAGGCTCGTGGCCGGCGGCGCGTCCCGGGTGACCAGAACGGTCGACAACAACACCACGACTGCGAGCGGCACCGCCGCCCGGGGCGCCCACCGGGCGGCCAGCCCCCCACCGTCACGTACCGGTCGCTCGAGCAGTCGGTACATCACCACCGCAGCGCCGATGGTGACGGCCATCCGGAGCAGGAACAACGGCCACGGTGCCCATCCGGTCCGGGTCGGGGTGAGCCAGAGGAACACCGGCCAGTGGAGCAGGTACACGCCGTAGCTGATGCGCCCGAGCGCCACGAGCGGGCGCAGGCCGAGCGCGCTCCGCAGCAGGCCCGTCCGCATGGAGGCGGCGATGATCGCCACGGAACACCCGGCGGTCACCAGGAACCCCAGCGGGTACATCCACCCGCTGCTCACCTCCGCTCGGTTCCAGAGCACCAGCGTCCCGATGAGGCCGAGCACTCCCAGCGATCGGATGAGAGCACCGACCCGGGCGGACCGGGTTCGGAGCCGCTGCACCCCCACCGTCGCCAGCAGCGCACCGGCCACCAGCTCGGCGAGTCGGGTGTCGGTACCGAAGTACGCCCGTGGGATCGACGACTGGGCGGATCTCCAGTTCCACCAGGCCGAGGCGACGGCCAGCATCGCCAGCACACCGACCAGAATGCGCACCGGGTCGATCCGACGGAGCCGCCGGGCCCCCACCAGGACGCCGAGCAGGAGCGCCGGGAAGACCAGGTAGAACTGCTGCTCCACGGCGAGCGACCAGAAGTGCTCGGTCGGCGAGGGGGCCTCGAAGAGCGCCCCGTAGCTGCGGTCCTGGAGGATGAACCACCAGTTGCTGACCTCGGCGAGGGCCGCCGGGACGTCGCCCCGCAGCGATCGCAGCTGCGAGCCGTCCCAGACGCCGAGAGCACCCATGGCGAGGACCACGAGGAGCGTCATCCATGCCGCCGGGAGCAGCCGCCGGAATCGCCGGGTGGTGAACCGCCGGAGGTCCAGTCCGCCTGATCGTCGCCACTCGGCGAGCAGCAGCGTGGTGATGAGGAACCCCGAGAGCGTGAAGAACGTCGACACCCCGAGGAAGCCTCCGGGGATCCACGGGAACCTGGCGTGGTAGAGGCAGACCGCCAGCACGGCGACCGCCCGGAGTCCGTCGAGCGACGGCTCGTAGCCCAGGTCCGCGGGGGGCTGCCGACGGCGGACCACGCGCAGCGCCGCCGACCCGGCCGGAGCCGCGACCGGATCCACCCCGGACAGGGCCGAGGGACCCGGGCTCACCTGTGGTCCTGCTCCCCGACGGGGAGCGCACTCGGAGCGACCTTCGACGCCAGGTATCGCCCGCTCACCGACTGGCGGAACCAGCGGCTGACCGCCGGCGCACGACGGGCCAGACCCCACCACGTCACCCGGAGCTCGGTCTCCACCATGGTGCGGACGACCGCCATCTTGGACTCGCCGGCGACCCGGTCCACGAAGGTGATCGGGACCTCGACGACGCTCACCCCAGCGGCGGAGAGGCGGTAGGCGGTCTCGATCTGGAACAGGTAGCCGTTGGCCCGGGTCCCGTCGATGTCGATCCGCTCGAGGACCTCGGACCGGTATGCCCGGAAGGCCGTCGTCGCGTCCCGGATCCGCAGGTCGAGCATCGTCCGGGCATAGGCGTTCCCCCAGCGTGAGAGCGCCCGGCGGGATCGGGTCCAGTTCGGGATGGACCCGCCCGGGACGTAACGGGAGCCGACAGCGACATCGGCGCCGTCGGCGATGGCGGCGAGCAGGACCGGCAGCACCGCCGGATCGTGGGAGAAATCGGCGTCCATCTGCACGACCACGTCGTGCCCGGCGTCCAGGGCCACCCGGAACCCGTGGCGGTACGCCGCCCCCAGACCCTCCTTGGCCGCCCGGTGGAGCACCCGGACCCGACCCAGTTCCGCCCCGACCCGCTCGGCGATCGCGCCGGTGCCGTCGGGGCTGCCGTCGTCCACGATCAGGACCGCCAGCTCGGGGGCGTGCGCTCGTACGCTCCGGAGCAGCGCCTCGACGTTGTCCGCCTCCTGGTAGGTCGGGACGACCAGCACCGGATCCACCGGATCAGGCTAGTTGGTGCCCCCTGCGGCCTCGGGGCGGCCGCCGAGGCCCTCGCATCGGCGCAGGAGGCGGAACCGACCGTTGTCGACGACCTCGCAGAAGTCCGCCTCGAGGACATCGTCGGCGAGGGTCGACCCGGTCCGGACACTGGCATTCGGCTCGTCCCAGTCCCGCCACACCTGCGAGAGCACCACCCAGTCGGCCCGTCCGAGCTCGGCGGCGAGGCCGCCGTCGGGTGCGTCGGCGATCCCGGGGTCCATCTCGATGAAACGGGTCCCCGGGTCGAGCTCGTCGAAGAGCGAGTACAACCAGGCGTCGCTGTAGACCGTGCGGGACAGCTCCGCGGGTCCCACGACCAGGCGTTCCCCCGGCCGAGCGGACCGAGCGAGCTCGTCGACGACCTCCTGGGCCGCGGCGGCGTCGGCCGCCGAGCCGTACGGGAACCGGCGGTCACCCCGGACGACCGGGAACCCTGAGTCCTCGCCGCTGAACGTGCGGCCCACCGCCTCCACCCACCCGCGCACCGGGAACGATGGGATCACGAGCAGCGCCACAGCGGCGAGCGCGACCGCGGCGATCACCCGGGCGGCCCGGAGCGAACCGGCCGGGAGCAGCCCACGGAGGAGCTCGGGCCCGAGGAGCAGCGCCGCCGGGAAGGTGGCGGCGCTCACCCACGACAGGTGGGTCACGTCGGGACGCTGGAGCGCCTGGGGCAACAAGAGCCCGGCGAGGACGGCGAAGGGCACCAGGGTCCGTGCCGCCCAGGAAGCGGGGGCGTTCCGGCGGAGCAGCCAGCCGCCGACCAGAGCAACGACCACGCTCAGCGGTACGAGCCAGAACCAGAGATGGATCTGCACCGACTCCGGGAGCGTCGGGATCGGCCAGTCCTCCCGGCCGAGCGTGCCGGCCCGCTGGAGGAACGCATCGACCCGGTCCCAGGACGGGGGGACCGGGAGCGACCGGCCGGCCCGGAGCTCGAACACGGGTTCGAGCACCATGCCGCGGAAGGCCGCGGCTGGCCCGCTCCTGATGAGGTGGACGAACCACAGCAACGAGACCGCTGCCGTCGACGAGATGATCGTCAGCCGGCGCCGCCGGTCGACCTGAAGGCACCAGAGGACCAGCCCGGCACCGACCGCCAGGACGAGATCGGGCCGATAGAGGACGGCGACCGCCGCTGCGGCGCCACCCACCAGGTCGAGGGTGGTCACCCGGCCGGGCCGGTCAGGACTCCGGCGCTGGACCAGGTCGCCCAGCGACCAGGCGGCGAGGGCCGCCAGGGCTGCGGCCAGACCGCCCACCCAGGCCAGGGCGACCAGCCCCAGGGGCAACAGGATGACGGCGGTCGTGGCCCCGGCCACTGCCGCCGGTACCCGACCGCGACTCCGGCCCAGGACCCAGACCGCGAGCGCGGCCACCAGGATCTGGGAGGCGCCGACGGCCCGTTCGACCTGGAGCGTGGCGCCGAGGAACCGGTACACGAGACCGAGGAACCAGAGGGATCCGGGCCCGTACAGGTGGAGGAAGTCCCGGTGTGGGACCCAGCCCTCGGCGACGAGCTCCGGGAAGACGAGCATGAAGCCCTCCTCCATCGGCGCCCCCGAGGCCCCCCACAGGCCCGGCACGGCGAGTGCGACCACCGCCACGACGACACCCACCGACGCCACCTCTGCGGCCAGTGTCCGGCCCGACCGGCGACCAGCAGCGTCCATCGGAGGGGCAGTCTCGCACAGGGCGGGAGCGCCCGGGTCGGCACAGGCGGGAGCGCCCGGGTCGGCAGGTTGCGGGTCTGCCCGGGTCCCGGCCAACCCGCCCACTACCCTTTCCGGCGTGGCTGTCCGAGGTTCCGCCTGGAACATCAGGGGCTACCGGACCACCGAGGACCTCGGTGGGACCGGAGGCGAGCCGGGTCCGGACCGGGTCCTCGGCTTCCGTGTCGTCGGCCGGGACGGGACGGCGCCCAAGCCCGGCTCCACCAGCACGCTCGTCCGTGAGGACGCCGTCGTCCCGAGGCCCCAACTGGCGCTGCCGCACCGTCCGCCACTCGACGGGATCCGCGGCATCGCGATCCTCAGCATCATGCTGTACCACGGTGCCGGACTCGACCGGATCGGCTGGTTGGAACGCTGGACCGGTGGCCTGTTCCTCAGCCTGTCGGCGTTCTTCACCCTGTCCGGGTTCCTGATCTGCAGCCTTCTGCTCCACGAGGAGTCCGGATCGGGCCACGTCGACCTCGGGTCCTTCTGGGTGCGCCGGGCCCGACGCCTGCTCCCGGCGGTCTACGTGCTGCTCGCCGCCGTGGTGTTCCTCGCTCCCGTGCTGGCGTTCCCGACCCAGCTCGACGGCCTCGGCAACCAGGTCTGGGCGTCCATCTTCTACGTCGTCAACTGGGACCTCATCCTCGCCGAGACCGACTACGCGGCCATGTTCGTCTCGTCGCCCTCACCCCTCCAGCACCTGTGGAGCCTGGCCGTCGAGGAGCAGTGGTACGTGCTGGTCCCGCTCGCCGCAGCGGCCGTGGTCTGGTACCGCCGGAGCCGTCGTCGCCTCGATCGCGAGGCTGCGCTGACCCGTCTGGCCTGGGGGCTGGTCGGTGCGGCGGTGGCGGGAACGGCGTGGATGTGGTTCGTCTCCGGCGGCGAGTACACCAACCGGGCCTACATGGGCACCGACACCCGCCTCGCCGAGATGGTCGTCGGAGCTGCGGCCGCAGCGTTCCTCGCCCGCGGGTTCCGTTCCCCGACGTCGGTCCGGCGATGGGTGCTGCGCGCCGCACCCGTGGCCATGGCCGTGCTCGCCGTGGCCTGGGTCGTCACCCCGTTCGAGCTGCCGGCCCTCTACCGGGGCGGGTTCACCCTCCATGCCGTCCTGGTCGCCCTCGTGATCGTGGCGGCGGTGCAGCCCCGTGGGGTCGCCAGCGTCTGGTTCGGGGTCGGCCTGCTCACGTTCGCCGGACGCATCTCCTACGGCCTGTACCTGGCCCACTGGCCCGTGATGCTGTGGTTGACCCCGGACCGACTGGGCGTCGACGCATCGCTGGCCCTGGTCATCCAGCTGGCGATCACCGTGGCCCTGGCGCTCCTGTCCGAACGCTTCGTGGAGCTGCCGGTCCGACGCGGCCGGGCGCTGCGCGGTCGGTGGGCGTTCGTGGCGCTCGGCGTCGCCGTCGCGCTGATCGCGTTCGGGGTGAGCAGGCTCCCGGAGGCCGACCCGAGGGAGCTCCTGGCCCTCGGCCCGACCGAACAGGTGGTGTTCCCGAGCACCACGGCCCCGCCGGCCCCGACGACGTCGCAGGTGGGCGACAGCGGGGATCCGTCGCCGCCGGGCATCGCCGGGGATCCGGCACCGGTGACGGCGCCACCGACGACCCTCCCTCCCCCACCGCTGCGGGTGATGGTCGTGGGCGACTCCTTCGCCGAGTCAGTCGTGATCGGCCTCCAGCGGTGGGGGGTCCAGACCGGCACGATGGCCGTCATGGACCAGGGCGTCCCCAACTGCCCCTTCGGCCGGAGCGGTTCGGCCCGGGCCCTGAACGTCGCCCGTGAGATCCCGGAGATCTGCGCCGAGCGCGACGCCACGCTGGAGGCCGCCGTCCGCGACTTCGCACCGGACGTGGTCCTGCTCGCCGGCAGCTTCTGGGACATCACCGACCGTCGACCGGACAACTTCCCCTCGTACACGAGCATCGGCGATCCCGACTACGACCGCTTCCTCGTCGATGAGCTGGGCCACGTGACCCAGATCGTGTCGAACGGTGGCGCCACCGTCGTGTGGGCGAACTCCCCCTACTGGGACCCGGTGGAGGGGACGGCGTTCTTCATGGGCGACCCGCCCTACGTGGAGTCGGAGCGTTCCCGGGTCGATTCGTTCAATGCGCTCCTCACCGCGACGGTCGCCGGTCGGCCCGCCACCACAGTCCTCGACCTCCAGGGGTGGGTGCGGTCCCAACCGGGGGGCGACACCGGCAAGGAACTCCGACCGGACGGCGTCCACTTCTCGGAGGCGACCACGGACACGGCCGCGGCGTGGATCGGACCGGAACTTCTACGGATCGCCGGCTGGCAGCCCGTGGCCTGACCCGGCGGTGGCCCGCGGTCTGAGCCGGCGGAGCCGATCGAGCAGCACGACCGCCCCGCCGCCGGCGAGCACAGCGACCATGGGGGCCGCCGAGACCTTGAACCGGGGATCCCCGAAGAACAGCACCGGGACCAGCAGCGACACGCAGGTGGCGGCGACCAGTCCCGCACGGGCGGCGTCGCGTCGTCGCCAGGAGCCCCGGGCGGCCACCACGAGCCCGACGACCCCCAGCAGGGCCACGACCCCGTACGCCACGTTCGCCACGACCACGAACAGCGTCCGGAACCAGCTCGCCCCCAGGGGGTCCGCCCCGTAGGCCTCGACGGCGTCGAGGCCGTCGTCGTCGCTGACGTAGGTGAAGTAGAGCTTGGCCGGGATGAGGCGGATCCAGCCCCAGGGGTCGTCCGCCACGAACCCGGCGGCCGCCCGGCGGGCGAAGCGGTCCTGGGCCACCTCCCCGGCGGCACCGTCGAACCAGGTGGTCCCACCCTGACAGGGGGTGGCGATCGCGAATCCGCCGCGGGCGTCGGGATACGCGCCGATGCACAGGTTGTCGCCCGTGTTGGTGGACACGGGCACGAAGGCACCGAGCGCCACCTCGTTGCGGATCGTCCACGGCACCACCGCCGCGGCCAGCACCACGAGGGTGGCCGCCGCCGTGGCTCCCAGCGTCACCCCCGGCACCCGCCAGATGGCCCAGACCCCGAGCACGATCGCCACGACCAGCAGGAACTGCGGGCGGAGCGAGCTGGCGACCACCGTGGCCACTGCGGACAGCGCCACCCAGGACCACGGCACCGGTCGGCCCGGGCGCCGGGCCAGCACCGTGAGCCCCCAGACGGCACAGGCGGCGGAGGCCACGAATGCCGACTCCGACAACAGCGCGGCGGCGTACGCCACCAGGTTGGGCCAGCAGGCGAGGACCACTGCGGCGAGCACCCCGGCGCGCGGACCCCACAGGATCCGCGCCGTCGCGCCGACGGCCACGATGGCCACACCCCACCAGAGGGACTGGACGAGGCCCACCGGCCAGGTGGGGAACCCGTCGATCCCGACCTGCTCGGCCGCCCGGTAGACCACCCCGAGCAGGTACGGGTAGCCCGGCGGGTAGTAGGCCGTGGGGTCACCGGCCAGGCTCTCGTAGCCCGAGCCGGCGGCGATCGCGATCCCGTAGCTCCGGTAGAGGAAGGGATCCGAGAGACCGGTCGGTGTCCGGGCCACGGCCAGCACCCAGGCGATGCGGACGAGCACTCCGATTCCGGCGACGGTCCAGACTCCCCGGCCCACGTGGACACGGCCCGGATCCGGGGACGGGGAGCGTCCCCGCGGTGACGCCCCGACAGGTGACATCTCGACCGGTGACGCCGTGTCCTGCTGACTGGTCGGATCCGCCACCGGAACGACGTTACCGGCGCCCCAACGGCCGGGATCGACACCGCTGCGAACCGGGGCGGGTAGTTTCGCCGACGTGACGGCCCCGGAACCCGGACCTCGGGACGCCACCGAGCCGGGTCGACCGCTCCCGGTGGTCGCCGCTGCGGTCGTCGGTGCCGGCACGCTCCTGGCGCTGGCGATACTCGGACGGGACCTCTGGTTCGCCAGCGACGAGTGGAACATCATGACCGAGTACCCCTCGGGCCACCTGCTCGTCCCGTTCAACGGCCACCTGTCGGCGGTCCCCGTGGCCCTGTACCAGGTCCTGTTCCACACGACCGGAGTCGTCGACCACCTGCCCTACCGGCTGCTCGGACTCGCAGCGCTGGCGCTGCTCGCCGTCGTCGTGGTGGTCTACGGCCGCTCCCGGGTGGGGGCCTGGGCCGCCGTGCTGGCCCTGGCCGCCGTGCTCTGGAACAGCTCCGGATCGACCAACCTGCTGTTCCCGTTCCTGCTCAACTTCTCCCTCCCCATCGCGCTCCTGGTCGTGGTCTGGTGGTGCCTCGACCGGAACCGCAGCCGGTCCGACGTCGGCGCCGGGGTGGCGCTCGCAGTGGCGCTCGCCTGCAGCGGCCTCGGGGTCGTGGCCCTGTTCGCCGTGGGCGTCGAACTGCTGGTGGCCCGGGCCGGATGGCGACGTTGGGTCACCGTCGTCGCTCCGGGGGCCGTGCTCTGGTTCACCTGGTGGCTGACGAACCGCGACGCGGCGGCGGTGTCCCGGGACGTCCTGCGGGTCGCTCGCTACTCGGCGCGCATGTTCCTCGGCGGCACGACCTCGCTCGCTGCGGGTTCGACCGTCGGTGGGGTGCTGCTCGCGTTGGCCTTCGGCGGATTGGTGGTCGTGTCCCTCCTGCGCTGGCAGACCGGGACACGCCGGGACGACGCCCGGATCTGGGGGTCGTTGGCGGCCCCGGCCGCGTTCATCGGACTCACGGCGGTGAGCCGCATCGACATCGTCCCGACCATCCCGCCCGACGAGCTGCGCTACGGCTGGACGGTCAGCGCCTACCTCGTCCTGGCCGCGCTGGCCTGCTGGCGGCCCACGCCCGAGGACCGCGCCCGCCTCGCCCCGATGGCCCGGTACGCCTGGGCCGCCGGCGCGGTCGTGGTGACGCTGAGCGCCCTCGTGCTCCGGGTCGATCTCGAGCGGTGGGTCGGCGACGTCCGGACGAACACGCCCGGTGTGCGCACCAACCTGTTCGCCGCCGAGGCGGTCGGCCCGGACCGCCTGGACCCGGAGATCGTCATGCCCCTCTCCTTCGTGCCCGTCACCACCGGCCGCTACCTGTCGGCCGTCGCCCAGCTCGGCTCGCCGATCGACGGGGCCCGCGCCGCGGAGTTCGGTGGTCGCCCCGACCAGCTCGACGCCGCCGACGACCTGGTGCGCTCCTCACTCCGGCCCGGCCTGGGGCCGGCCACCGGCGAACCGCTGGGACCCTGTCCGGCCGAACTGCTCGTCGTCCCAGGCGCCACCGTCACGGTCGGCACCGACGGGTCCGCTCCGGTGCTGGTGCGCCGGTTCGGTTCGTCGCCGGTGTTCTCCGTGGAACCGGGGCCCGCGGCCCGGGCGATCACCCTCCCGGTCGATGATCCGGTTCCCGCCGACCTGATCGCCCCGTACCGGCTCAGTCCGCCGGCGGGGTCCACCTGCTCGACCGGCTGACGGTCACTCGGCGGCGCGCCACGAGGCCAGCGAGCGGGCCTCGATCCACCGGAACGACGCCATGGCCACGGCGATCGAGCACGCCACGGCGAGCGGCGCAGTCAGCTGCACGGGGGCATCGGGCACCACCTCGACGAACCAGATGTAGATCGGCAGGTGCCAGAGGTAGAGGCTGTAGGACCGGGCCCCGACCCAGCGGAGCCAGCGGGCCCCAGCGATCCGCGCCGCCCAGGTTCCGCCGGTGGCCACGGCGACCACGACGATCGCCGCCGCGGCCGCCACCAGGGTGAACCCCCCGCGGTAGAGCCAGGCCGCACCGACGGGGACGACCAGGAAGCACAGGCCGAGGAAACCCCCGGCCACGGCCGCCAGCACGACGAGGACCCGTTCCGGGACCAGACGGTGGCGCCAGGCGACGGCGGCCGCCAACCCCAGCAGCATGGAGTCGGCCCGGGTGTCGGTCCGCACGTACAGCTCGGCCTCGGGCACCCCCCGCTGCGCCAGCCACCACCGCCACAGGGCGACCAGCAACGCTGCCAGCACGAGGACCACCACCACGAGACGGGCCCGGTGCAGGTGCCGTCGCGCCAGGACCAGTCCGACGGCCAACAGGACGTAGAACTGCGCCTCCACGGCGAGCGACCAGAGGTGCACCAGCGCGAACGGCGGGACGTCGCCCAGCGTCCACTGCCAGTTGAACGTGAACGTCAGGGCCATGGCAACCTGGGTCGCCTGACGGGACAGCGTCTCGCCGAACCCGAGCGCGATCGGGGTCTCGACCACCAGGAACACGAGGAGCGCCGGCCACAGCCGGCGCAGCCGCCGGCCGGCGAACGCGGCGCCGTCGAGTCGGCCGCGCGCCAACGACCGCAGCAGCACCGTGCCGATCAGGAACGAGGACAACACGATGAACACGTCCACGCCGAGGTAGCCACCCCGGAGCGCGAAGCGTGAGGAGCCGTCGTCGAGGAAGGCGATGTGGGTGGCCAGCACCGCCAGGATCGCCACGCCCCGGAGCCCGTCGAGGGCCGGGGTCGGCCCGAGCTCGCGAGCGGGCCCGTCGGACGCCACCTCGCTCAGCTCCACCCGGCCGCCCAGGTCGCCGCCAGCAGCGCGCCGAGCGCGGCGCC
>SXMI01000214.1 GCA_005777415.1 Actinomycetota bacterium
CTTATCAGGGGTGCGCTCTAACCGACTGAGCTATAGCCCCGTGACGCCACGGCGGCGACGGAGGCGCCAGCGTAACCGACCGGTCGCGGCGCACCACAAGCCGTGAGCCGCCTGCTCGCGGTCACATCGGCCGGGCGGTCTCCTCCTCGATCACCGAGATCCAGACCCCTCCGATGATGTCGCTGATGAGGTTGAACACGAGCGTCGACACGACGATCGCACCTGCCACGCCGAGATACCCGAGCAACGTCACGAGCGAGAACTGCCGGAACAGGAACTCGCCGTCGAGCTTCCAGTCCTGGAGCGAGAACGTCGAGTTGACGAACTCCTCGACGCTGGCGACCGTCCCGGCGTTGCGGGCGACGGTCCAGAGGATGACCGACGCGATCATGGTGATGAGCCAGAGCGACAGGGCGATGAGGACGGCCAGCTTGAGCGCCGACCAGGGATCGATGTGGCGGACCAGTCGACGGACCTTGCGGGCCTCGAATCGCTGCCGGCGGTACCCCATCACCCGCCGGGCCTCTGCACCTCCGCCGGACCCCGGTCCGCCACCCGCGTCGCCATTCGACGTGGAGGTCCGGGAGCCTGCCGTCGACGTGGCCGTCGCCGTGGCCGCCGTCGGTCGAGCGGCCGACCCGGATCCGCCACCGGTGCGCTCGTCGACCCGCGGCCGGGCGCCGCTCGCCGGGGCGCTTGATGCAGCACCGTCCGAGGGGCGGACGTTCCCTGAGCGTCCCGACGGCGAGTCGGCGCCCCGCCCGGACCCACCGGCGGACGACTGGCGCCGTTGGCGGTCCGGCGAGCCCGTCGTCGGGTCGCCGGAACCCGGTCGAGCGCCGCGGGGTGGCTCGGACGGGGACCCGGGACTGCTCGGAGTGCTCACCCCGGCGAGCCTAGTGAACCCGTGGAGCGCGTCCGCGTCCCGGCCGTGGTGTCCCACGACGGGCCGGCCACCGGCGCCGGGCCGGCCGAGGCCCGATCGGTCCGGCCGGCCGCCCGGACCTCGACGGTCACGACCCGATCCGAGTCCACCCGGAAACCGACGACGTCCGCACCGTTGGCACCGGCCACCGAGTCCGCCCCGGCCCGGCCGCCGAGCACCCCGGCTCCGGCCACCCGGTCGGCGACCGCAGCGGTGCGGGCCGCGGCCCGGAGCCGCGTCGAGGTGGCGCTGATCGTCACGCCCAGCGAGGCGGCCAGGAGGGTCGCGGCCAGCACCACCACCACGCTCACCGAGCCCCGCTGACCGCCGGCCCGAACCGGCCGACCGCTCACTCCGGACCGGAGTCGTCGCCCGGACCGGTGTCGCCGGAATCGGACGCCTCAGGTGCGCCGGTGGACGGGACCGGGTCGGCGGAGCCGTCAGGGTCGCCCCCGGAGGAAGCGGCACCGGCATCGTCGTCGGGGTCGTCCTCGCCGGCCGGCACCCGGGCGACGGCCGCCACCCGGCCGTCCTCCCCCACGTTCATGACTCGGACGCCGGTGGCGTCGCGCCCCTGGACCGAGATCTCCGCCGCGGACGTCCGGATGATGACGCCGCCGTCGTTCACGAGGAGCAGGTGGTCGTCGTCCTCGACGAGCAGGCCGGTCAGGACCCGTCCCCGTTCCGAGCGGATCCGGTGCACCCGCATGCCCTGTCCCCCACGGCCCTGCCGGCTGAGGGCGTCCACCGAGGTCCGCTTCCCGAACCCGCCGTCGGTCACGGTCAGGATCATCTGGCCGGGGGACACGGCGTCGGCGCCGACCACGTGGTCCCCCTCGGTCAGTCGCATCCCCCGGACCCCGGTGGTGGCACGGCCCATCTCCCGCACGTCGGTCTCGGCGAAGCGGATCCCCTTGCCCGATGCGGACACGATCACCACGTCCGAGGAACCGGAGGTGGGAATCACCCGGACGAGCTCGTCGTCGTCACGGAGGGCGATGGCGATGAGGCCCGCCCGGAGCGAGGAGTCGTAGGCGGTGAACCGGGTCTTCTTCACAGTCCCGTTGCGGGTGACGAAGACCAGGTACCGGTTGGTCTCGTAGTCCCGGGTGTCGATGACGGTCTGGACGACCTCGCCCGGCGACAGGTCGAGCAGGTTCACGAGCGCGATCCCCTGCGCCGTTCGCTCCTTCATCGGGATCCGGTGCGCCTTGAGCCGGTACACGCGCCCTCGGTTCGAGAAGAACAGCAGGTAGGCGTGCGCCGAGGTGTGGATCAGATCGGTGACGTAGTCCTCGTCCTTCAGCTTGGCGCCGGAGACGCCCACGCCGCCCCGGGTCTGCGCCCGGAACGCATCGGCCGCCACGGTCTTGATGTACCCGCGGGCCGTCATCACCACGACGACCTCCTCGTCGTCGATCAGGTCCTCGATCTCGAGGTCCCCCTCGTCGATCTCCAGGGTCGACCGTCGATCGGTGGCGAACTCCTCGCGCACCTCGGTGAGCTCGGTGACGATGACACCGCGCAGGACCGCCTCGTCGCCGAGGATCGCCTCGAGCTCGGCGATGGTCGCCCGGAGCTGGGCCATCTCCTCCTCGAGCCGCTCCCGGCCGAGCCGGGTGAGCGTCGACAGTCGCATGTCGACGATCTCGGTGGCCTGGATCTCGGAGAAGCCGAATGCATCGGCCTGCAGCGCCTCGATGGCGGACGCCCGGTCGTCCGAGGCCCGGATCGCCACGATGATCTCGTCGATCAGGTCGAGGGCCTTCAGGAACCCCTCGACGATGTGCGCCCGACGCCGGGCCTTGGCGAGCCGGAACTCCGAGCGACGACGGATGACCTCGACCTGGTGCTCCACGTAGTGGACGAGCGCGTCCCGGAGCGTGAGCGTGCGCGGCACCCCGTCGACGAGGGCGACCATGTTCACCGGGAACGAGGTCTGCATGGGCGTGTGCTTGAACAGGTTGTTGAGCACGACGTTGCCCGGGGCGTCGCGCTTGAGCTCGATGATGAAGCGGGTCCGGCCCCGGGCACTCTCGTTCCGCAGCTCCCGGATCCCGTCGAGGACCTTGGAGTTGACCAGTTCCGCGATCTTCTCCTCGATCTGCTCGACCGACGTCTGGTAGGGGACCTCGGTGACGACGATCCGTTCGTTGCGCGGACCCTCCTCGATCTCGGCGCGCGCGCGGAGCTTGATCGAGCCGCGGCCCGTCCGGAAGGCGGACACCAACCCGGCCCGCCCCATGATCTGGGCCCCGGTCGGGAAGTCGGGCCCCTGGACGAAGCCCATCAGCTCCTCGACGGTGGCGTCCGGGTGTTCGATCAGGTGGATCGTGGCGTCGATGACCTCGC
>SXMI01000215.1 GCA_005777415.1 Actinomycetota bacterium
CCATCGCCGGTGACGTCCGGTACCGCGGCCGGTCCATCGTCGGGACGGGCCCGGACCGCCTGGCCCGCGACGGTCTGTGCCACGTGCCGGACGACCGCGGCCTGTTCCCCGGTCTGCGGGTCGACGACCACTTCGACCTGGTGCGGGCGACTGCCGCCGACCGGGCGCAGGTGGACGAGTGGTTCCCGGCGCTCGCCCCGCGCGGTCGCCGTCGCGGCGGGCTGCGGTCGGGCGGGGAGCAGCAGATGTTGGCGCTGGCCCTGGCGTTGGTCCGACGACCGGCGGTGCTCCTCATCGACGAGCTCAGCCTTGGTCTGGCACCGATGGTGGCGGCGTCGCTCGTCCCCAGCCTGCGCCGGGTGGCCGACGAGCAGGGTTGCGGGGTGCTCGTCGTGGAACAGCACGCCGACCTGATCCTCTCGGTCGCCGACCGTGCGGCGCTGCTCGTCCACGGCGAGCTGGCGCTCGAGGGGCCGGTCGAGGTGTTCCGCAGGGAGTACGACGCCGTGGTGGCCGGGTACCTGGGTTCGTCCCCGGGTCACCCGCCGGCGGGCTGACCGGCTCGGGATCGACGCCCGGTCGCAGTCGCCGGTCGCAGTCGCCCGTCTCAGTCGCCGGCGGCGGCGCAGGCCAGGGTCTGGGCCGTCGCCAGCTTGGTGAGCTCCTCGGCGTCGTTCTCGAGCACGATCCGCTCGAACTCGTCCTCGCCGACCTCGTCCACGATGCCCTGGACGATGCACTCGGCCAGGGTGCGTGGGAGCCCGCCCTTGGTGAGCTCCTCGACGACGGTCTCGCCCAGCCCCTCGAAGGGGTCGGTGGTGGCCGCCGCCGGACAGCGTGTGCCCGCCGCCGGGAGCTCCAGGTCGACCAGGTAGGTCGACACCGCATCCTGGATGCACGCGCCCGAGGTGAAGAACGCCGTGTGGCCGTCGCCCTCGTAGGTCAGCAGCGTCGCCTGCCCGAGCGCCTGGGCCATGCGCTCCGACCACTCGTAGGGCGTCGCAGGGTCCCCGACGGTTCCGACGACGAGGATGGGTGCCGAGCCGGCCGCCGAGATCGTGGGGACGGGGTTCGTCGGCTCGGGCCACTCGGTGCAGCCGTCGAGACCACTGCCGAGCAGGCGCCCGAACACCGGCGCCGCCGCCACGATCCGGGCCTCGGCGGCGGCGGCCTCGGTGGCGTCGATCCGGTCGGCCTGGTCGGAGCAGTTGACCATGACCTGGGCATCGGAGGAGTTGTCGTAGGAGCCGTCGGGCTGGCGACCGGTCTGTCGGTCCACGAGGGCGAACAGCTTGTCGGCGCCGCCGCTGCGGAGGTCGGCCACGGCTCGGGCGGTCGACTGCCACAGGGCCGTGTCGTAGAGCGCGGTCGCCAGTCCGAAGTCGAACTGGTCCGGACCCAGCTCCCGGGTGCCACGGGCGTCCTCGACCGAGATGGGCCCGGCCTCGAGCGACGCCCGGGCTGCCGCGATCTTCCCGGCGGCGTCGGGGGCGAGCGGACAGCGTGGTGATGCATCACATGCGGCGCTGAAGCGGGCGAGCGCCCGTTCGAATCCGACCGCCTGGACCGCCGCCTGTTCCTCCACGCTGGAACCGGGGTCGGTCGAGCCGTCCAGGACGAGCGCCCGGACCCTCTCGGGGAACAGCGAGGCGTACACCGCGCCGATCGAGGTCCCGTAGGAGAACCCCATGTAGGTGAGCTGCTCGTCGCCGACGGCCCGGCGGATCTCGTCCACGTCGGCGGCCACGTCGGCGGTGCTCATGTGCTCGGCGAGCTCCGGGTTGTTGCGCTCGCACGCGAGGCGCAGCGCCTCGCCGCGCTCGTCGAGGACCGCTCGTTCCTCGGGGGTGTCGGGTGTGAGGTCGCCCGAGATGTCCTCGTCCTTGTCGGCGTCGTCCAGACAGCGCACCGGACTCGACCGACCGACGCCCCGGGGGTCGAAGCTCACCAGGTCGAAGCGGTCGGTGATGGCCGACGGGAACGCGACAGCGGTGCCAGCGAGGAACTCGAGGCCCGATCCCCCGGGTCCGCCGGGGTTGAGGATCAGCGACCCGATGCGCTCGTCCGCCGAGCCGGTCGCCGGTGAGCGGGCCAGTGCGATCGAGGTGGTCGGGCCGTCGGGTTCGTTCGGGTCGACGGGGACCTCGAGGGTGGCGCACTCGAGCCCCGACAGCTCGGTGACCGGATCGTCGCAGGTGCCCCACTCGAGGGTTCCGCCCGGAGCCGTCCCGCCGGTCGTCGGCGAGGTGGGCGGCTCGGTGTCGGTGGTGCCGGCACCGGCTGCGACGGACGGGTCGTCGAAGTTCGCCGAGCAGGCGGCGCCCAGCGCGATGGTTGCGAGCAGGGGCGCGGCGACCAGTCGGAGGGAGACGGATCTGCGCACGACGGCACGGTAGCCAGCTGCGCCCGGTCTGCCGGGACAGGCCCCGTCGGAGCCGAGCGGCCTCTCAGCGGGGCGGCCTCGATGGCTGCCTCAGGGGTCGGGACTCAGAGCTCGATGCGGCAGCTGACGCCGGCGTCGAAGATCTGCGTCATCCGGCCCAGCCCCAACCAGCTGGCGCAGCACACACCGAGCTCGAACAACTCGGCGTCGCTGAACTCCCCACGTGCCCGCTGCCAGAAGTCGTCGTCCATCCCGAGGTGGTCGGTGGCGAAGCGTTCCGCGAACTCGACGGCGATCCGCTCCCGGGACGAGAACGTCCCGACCGATCGCCAGTCGGCGATCGCGAGGTACTCCTCCTCGGTGAGCCCGTCGGGGTCGGAGGTCGTCCGGGTGTCCAGACAGACCGGGCACTGGTTGACCTCGGCGATCCGGATGCGGGCGGCCTCGCGCACACGGGTCGGCAGGACGGAGTCCCCGTACACGGCGCCGGTGAAGTTCCCGGCCGCAGCGCCCATGGCCGGCGACAGGGAGTAGAGGCGGAGCAGTTCGTCGCCGTCGCCGTCGGGGAGTTCCACTCGTGCCATCGGTGCTCCAGAGGTGCCGTGGGGCCGGCGGAGGGTCGGCGCCCGTGGTCGACAGGCTAGGTCGGCCTACGCTCGCGCTCCATGTCGTCAGCGGACCGGGACGCCCCGCCCTTCCCACCGGAGCGGCACGTCTACCGGGACCTCGGCATCGAGTCGGTCCTGACGGACGGGTCGGCCCGGGGGTCGATCCCGGCCGGCCCGTGGACGGCGGGCCCGGTCCGCCGCGGTCCGGGACCGTTGCTGACCGCGCTCGACGTGCTCGCCGGAGCGGTCGTCGGTCGACTCGTGGCGCCCGACTGGATGGCGACCTCGTCGCTGGAGCTCCACCTGCTCGACGGGCCGGCGGCCGGCTCCCCGGCCACGGACCCCCGGTCGCGGGTGGAGCTGGAGGTGGCCGTGGTCCGCGACGGCCGGAGCACCGTGGTGGTCGACCTGCTGGCCGCTCGCGACAGCGAGGTGGCGGCGATCGGGACGGCCACGTTCATCCGGCTGCCACGGCGGGCCGGCAACCTCCCGGTGACCGCGCTCCGATCCGAGCCGGGCCGGCAGGTGGTCCTGGACGGCGGGGACCAGACCGCCGCCGGTCCGTTCGACGAGGTGATCTCGTCGTCGTCCTCCGCTGCACCGACGCTGGTGGTGGACGACTACGTGCGCAACAGCGTCGGGTCCGTCAACGGGGGCGTGCTGGCGGCGTTCGCCGAACTGGCGGCCCGACGTGCGGCACCGCCCGGGTCGTGGTCGACCGACATCGTGGCCCACTTCCTCCGGGCGGCCCGGTCCGGACCCCTCGGGGCCCGGACCGAGGTGCACCCGCGGGGCCGCGGCCGGCTCGTCGTGGTCGAGGTCGGTGGCGACGCCGATCCGGAGGGGTCCGTGCTGCGGGCGACGGTGCGCACGGAGACCGAGCAGTCCTGAGGTCCGCCCGGGCCGGGGGCGGCATCCCGGTCGGGCGTTGGCATGGGGTGACGGTGGCCGCCGGTAGAGTCGACCTCGGTCCGGATCCGCCGGACCCGCTCGTGCGAGTACCCAGACCCTCAGGAGACCCCCCATGCCCGACCTCATCGCGATCGGCTACGACGACACCACCACCGCCCTGCAGGCCATGGACGAGGTGGGCCACCTGGCCCAGGACCTCATCATCCAGCCCGACGCCGTCGCAGCCATCGTGCGCGGTGACGACGGGAAGTTCCGGACGATCACCAACCAGCACGAGGTCGGTGCCGGCGCCACCTGGGGCATGTTCTGGGGTCTGCTGTTCGGCATCCTGTTCTTCGTGCCCATCTTCGGGATGGCGGTCGGGGCGGCGTTCGGTGCCCTCGGCGGGAAGTTGGCCAAGGACTCGATCAGCAAGGACTTCCAGAACCAGGTCCGCGAGCACATGCAGCCGGGCACGTCGGCCCTGTTCATGGTCGTGGAGCAGATGACGACCGACAAGGCGCTCGACGGTCTCGCACAGTTCGGGGGCAACGTGATCAAGACCTCGCTGTCGGACGAGGCCGAGGCCGAGATCCAGGCGCACCTGCACGGCGAGGCCTGAGCTCGCTCGAGCGTCCTCGATCAGCCGATCGCCATTGGCCGATCGTTGTTCCGGAGGTCGGCACCGTCTCGGTGCCGACCTCCGGCGCGTCCGGCCGCCCGGTCCTCGAGTCGGCCGAACACCCACAGCGCCACTGCCGTCAGCACGGCGGTGCCGATGAGGTAGGCGAGGAGTCTGCCGTGAGCATTCGCGTTGGTCTCGGCCAGCCGCCAGGCCAGCACGCCGGCGGGGGCGCTCCAGAGGTAGAGGGTCAGCGTCCGCGGCGTGATGCGGTCGAGCGGCCGGGCGAGGCGCCGGGCGAGCCGGCCGAGCGGTTCCCGGGCCGCCAGGACGACGACCAGCCATCCGGCGGCCACGCAGGTGTGGCCGACCAGGTCGTGGTTGAGGTCCCGTGCGCCGTATCGGAACGAGGCCCAGCCGCCGACGACGGCCCCGAGCACGATCAGTGACGCGGTGAGCGGGTTCAGGAGGGGGCGGCCTTCCCGGACAGGAGGCGGCTCCCCCGGACGATGGGGCCGTCCGACGAGCGAGCCGTCGGCGTAGGCGATGCCCGCCGCCAGGAAGATCCCGTACATGGGCACGTAGAGCACCTCGATCGGGACGGCGAACCAGCAGCGGTCGACCCAGATGAGCAGGGCGAAGACGCTCGCGCAGGCGGCCAGCGGCAGCAGCGGTCGACGCTGCTGGAGCCGGACGAGCGGGGGCGCGCAGGCGATCAGCAGCAGGAACGCCGAGGCGAACCACAGATGGGTGCTGAGCTCGGTCAGTCCCGGAGCGATGCGGGGCTGCACCACCGGCACGACGGCGTCGAGCAACCGCCACCAGCGGGGCGTCCACCGGTCCCCACCGACCGTCAGGCCTGCGACCACCAGAACGGGGAGTCCGGTGAGGAGGAACGCCCAGTACGGCAGCAGGAGTCGTCGGTAACGGTCGCGGTGGAATCGGCGGGTGCCGTGGCGGAGCACGGATGGCGCGGCGAGCGCACCCGAGGTGAAGAAGACGAGCGGCATCCCGGGAAGGATCCAGGAGGGGACCGGCCACCAGAGGGAGCCGGTGGTGGCGGCTGCGTGCACGACGAGCACGCGGAGGATCGCTGCGGCCCGGACGAGGTCGAGGAACCGGTCCCGGCCCGCGCCCGGACGTGAGCCGCTGGTCGTCGGTCCACTCGACCGCAGGTCGATCACGTCAGGTCTCGACCGGAGGTCGATCACGTCACGTGTCGGCGCCGTCACCCTCGGCACGCTAGTGGGTGTCCTCGGGGAGCTCCGACGGCGGCGGGTAGGGTGCGAGCGTGCGCAAGGTGCTCGTCGGCGTGAACATCGTGGTGGTCGTCCTGATCCTGGTCCAGGCGATGCTCGCCGGACAGTCGTTGTTCGGGACCGCGAGCATCACGGTCCACGGCTTCGTGGGCAACGCCACGTTCGCCGTCGCCGTGGTGGCCGCGTTCCTGGCGCTGCTCGCCAAGGTGCCCGTCTGGGTGCTGTCGCTCGACGCGCTGCTCGCCCTGTTGCTGTTCTTCCAGAC
>SXMI01000216.1 GCA_005777415.1 Actinomycetota bacterium
CGACCAACACCGCAGCGGGGAACCTGATCCCGTCGCTGCCGTGGAAGCCGTACACCGGGCTGTTGGAACGCATCGACGGTGACGGCATGGACGTCGTGTGCGCCGCGGCGGTGGGCGGCGGGTCGCTCCCGTACCACGGGATGAGCGTCCAGCCCCGCGGCGACCTGTTCGACCGGGTCATGCCCGACTCGCTCGACTACCAGGAGTTCGACGAGCGCTGGTACCCGATGGCCCGCACCAACCTGGGTGCCACCCCCATGCCCGACGACGTGCTCGCCGCCCCGGCGTACGCGTCGAGCCGCCGGTTCATCGAGCACGTCCGGGCCGCCGGCATGCCCGAGGCCCGGGGCGTGCCCATGCCGATCGACTGGGACGTCGTCCGCCGGGAGCTGCGCGGCGAACTGCCGCGCACCATCTCGTCCGGGGACGTCATCTACGGGGTCAACGGGCCCGGCAAGCGTTCGCTCGACACCACCTACCTGCCCGCCGCCGAGGCGACCGGCCGCGTCGAACTGCTCGCCCAGCACCGCGTCGACCGGATCGTGCGCGACCCGGCCGGCCGGTGGGTGATCCACGGCGAGCGACTCGACGACGACGGGGTGATCCACGAGTTCGTCGAGTTCACCGCCGACGCCCTCTTCCTGTGCGCCGGGTCGCCGAACACCACCAAGCTGCTCGTCCGTGCCGCCGGCCGGAACGACATCGGTGACCTGCCCGACGACGTGGGCGCCTGGTGGTCCACCAACGGCGACCTCATCACCAGCCAGGTCCTGAACACCCCCATGGGCACGTTCCAGGGCGGGCCGGCCAACGTCGCCTCCTACGACTGGGACCACCCGGGCGGGCCGCTGACCGTGATCTTCGCCGGCCTGCCGCTGCCGTTCGACGCCAACGTCATGCAGACCATCGGGATCTTCATCCCCGACGGCCACGGCCGGTTCACCTACGACGCCGCCCGCGACCGGGCGCACCTGACGTTCCCGGCGTCGGCCCACGGTCCGTCCATGGCCGAGGCCCGCCGCCGGGTCACCGCGCTCGGCCGGACCGCCGGGGCGATCACGTCGATCGACATGACGGCGATCGACCCGTGCACGTTCCACCCCCTCGGCGGCGCCGTCATCGACCGGGTGTGCGACCCGTACGGACGGGTGCTCGACCAGCGCGGACTGTACGTCGTGGACGGGGCGCTGATCCCCGGGTCGACCGCGTGCGCCAACCCGTCGCTCACCATCGCGGCGCTCGCCGAACGGAACCTGGAGCGGATCGTCCGCGACGACGTCGACGTCGTCTTCTGAGTCGACCGCCGCGCCGCGGCGACGTTCCCTCGGCGTCGACGCCGGTGCACCTCTGTCCTCCGCCGGTTCGTCGCGACACGAGTCCGCGAAAACCTGTCACGCCCTGCCGAGCGGTGGGTCTGGACCGCTGAGCGTGCGGCGACCGGCCGCCGACGACAGCGAGGAGACCACCGTGAACACCAACCGCAACTCCAACAGCAACCGCACCGACCGGCCGGCGCCCCGCTCGGCCAACCGTGCGACCCGACGGGCCCGCATCGCCGGGCGTGTCGCCGCCGTGACCCTGGTCGCCGGCGCCGCCTTCGGCGTTGCGTCCACCGGCCCGTTCGCCTCCGAGGCCTCGGCCTGGTGCGGGAGCGGCGGCCCGTCGCTGCCGCAGTTCTGCCTGCCCGACCTGGGCGACATCCCGGTGCCCGGCGGGCCGATCATCATCGACGGCGACCCGATCCCGGACCCGACCTTCCCCGAGAAGGTCGACATCCCCGAGGGCAGCGGCAAGAACCTGTACCCGTTCCCGCTCGACGACGAGCCCGAGGAGCAGGACCCGGGTACCGAGGTGCCGCCCGAGATCATCAAGCCCGACGGCCCGATCGGCGATCAGCCGGTCTTCGACCCGTCGGACCCGATCGCCGATCCGCTCGGCGACCCGGACGTGCCCGGCCCCGGTGAGATCGCCCCCGAGAACCCCGGCCAGGCCGGCGGTGAGGACGGCGACTGCGGGATCGACGGCACCTGCCCCGAGGTGACGGTCCCGCCGACCACCACCGTGGAGGAACCGCCCGCCGAGGTCCGGGGCGAGACGGCGGTGCCCGTCGGCGAACTGGCCTTCACCGGCTCCGGCGACACGCTGGTCCGTCTGGGTGCGGTCCGGGCCATCGGTGGCGTCGCCGCCGTCGCCTCGGCCGCCGCCGCCCGGAAGCACCGGGAGGACTGACCGGCTGCCGCCGAACGGCGTGGGGTCGCCACAAGCGCACCCCGCGTGGTCTCCTAGAGGGTCCTCATCGACTCCGGGCCAACCGGGCCCGGAGTCGATGCCGTTCCCCCCGCCGTGCTGTCGAACCCCCGCCCCCGAACCGACCGGCGTGCCGCTGGCCGTACCGCCGACCGCCGGCCGCGACGTGACCGGAGCCGACCGTGGGGTTGATCGTCCGGGACCTGACGGTCCGCATCAGCGAGACGACGATCGTCGAGGGTGTGTCGTTCGACGTGCGTGCCGGCGACAAGGTCGGCCTGGTCGGCCGCAACGGCGCCG
>SXMI01000217.1 GCA_005777415.1 Actinomycetota bacterium
CATCGACCACGGCCCAGGTGATCAGCGTTCCGCCACAGATCACCAGCACATCACCGGACCTGTCGGCGCCCGCCACGACCTGCTCGCCCAGCGCATCGATCGTGCCCCCACCGACCGGAGCGCCGGCTGCAGGGAGGTCCTCCAGCACCTGCCCGACCGTAGTCGTCCCGCCGGCGATGGCCGGGAGCGCGTGCGGGTCGGTGCCGGCGGCCGCCGCCAGGTCGGCGTCCCAGCCCGTCATGTCGAACAACGGCATGGCGGTCATCGCCGTGGCCGAGTCGATGGCGCCGATGCCACACAGGGCATGGTTGGCGACGGCCTGGGCCGGCCAGAAGCCGGCGGCCTCGGGTGCGTGCCGGGTCAACCAGTGCAGGAAGGCGAGCAACTCACCCGAGTCCCCGGCCTCCTCCGGCCGATTGGCCTCGGAACGTCCCCGGTGGTCGCCGTAGAGCAGTCCGGGGGAGCAGCCGCGACCGTCGCGGTCCACGGCGCCCAGGGACGGAACCATTGCGGCGACGTTCACGCCCACCACCTCGTGGCCGGCGGCGACCTCCGTGAGCGCGGCCACGACGCCGTGGCGCCAGGCCACGTCGATGTCGTGTTCGAACGCTCCGGGAACGGGGCTGAGCACGGGGTGGGGCACCCGTGCCCTCGACAGGACGGTCCCGTCGTCGTCGACGGCGAGCGCCTTCACCGACGTCGTCCCGATGTCGATGCCGACGGTGACCGTGCGAGAAGATGACATGAGTGTCAGAATACGCGCCACCCGACGGAAGGCGCCTGATGAAAGCACTCGTGTTCGGAACCAAGACGCAGCCGTTCGACCCGCCGCCCGGTGCGACGAAACTGGTGCAGAACCTGGCATCGACGCCCTGCGCCCTGATCGACCTGCCGGACCCCCGACCGTTGCGTCCCGACTGGTACGTCGTCCGCCCCGTGCTGACCGGGATCTGCGGATCGGACTCGAAGCAGATCCTGCTGGACTTCGAGGGCGACGCCGACAGCCCGATGAGCGCCTTCGTGTCGTTCCCGCAGGTCCTCGGTCACGAGGTCGTCGGCGAGGTGGTCGAGGCCGGCCCCGAGGCGCAGGGGTTCGAACTGGGCGACCGGGTGGTCCTGAACCCGTGGCTGACCTGTGTCACCCGTGGGGTCGAGCCGGTGTGCCCGGCCTGCGTCGCCGGGGATCTCAGCCTCTGCTGGAGCTTCACCTCGGGTGAGCTCGACAAGGGGATCCACACCGGCACGTCCTCCGACGCGACGGGTGGGTACGCGGAACTGCTGCCGGCCCACTCGTCGATGCTGTTCAAGGTGCCCGACGGGCTGGACGATCGGCGGGCGGTGCTGGCCGATCCGTTCGCAGTGTCGCTGCACTCCGTCACGCGGAACCCGCCGCCCCCGGGCGGACGGGTGCTGGTCTGGGGTGCTGGTGCGCTGGGCTGCACGGCGGTCGCGATCCTGCGGGCGTTGTTCCCCGACGTCGAGGTGGGCGTCGTGGCCATGTTCGACGCGCAGGCGGACCTGGTGCGCAAGCTCGGCGCGCACGCCGTGTTCCGTCCCCTCCCGGCCGTGGAGATGGTGGAGCAGCTGGCCGCGTGGTCGGGCGGCGTGCTCCAGCCCCCGATGGACGGGATGCAGGCCATCCCCATGTGCCATCCCGGGTTCGTCGACGTGGCCTACGACACGATCGGCAAGCCCGAGACCTTCGAGGTCGAGGCCCGTGTGCTCACAGCCCGGGGGACGATCGTCAAGAGCGGCGTGCATGCTCCGGGGCGGTGGGAGTGGACCCCCCTCTACTTCAAGGAGCTGCAGATGGTGGGCTCGAACGCCTTCGGGATCGAGGAGGTCCGTGGCGTCCGCCGACACGGCATCGAGCACTACCTCGACCTGGCCGTCAGTGGCGAGATCGACATCGCCCGGATGGTGACCCACGAGTTCCCCCTGACCGAGTGGCAGCGAGCCTTCGAGGCCCTCGGCGACCAGGCGAGGAGCGGCGCCATCAAGGTGACGCTCGACCCGTCCCGCTGAACCTCGGCCGGCCGGGCCGGTGGCTGGCCCCATCACGTGGATCCCCCTACCCTGATCGGTGGCGAACCACAGCCCGGGCGAACCACCAGCCGTCTCCGATCGGCAGTGGCGGGCTGCTGACAGGCGGGAGATTCCAACGGTGCTGGACCGACTGCGACTGCTGGCGTGGTGCTGGGCGTTGGCGGTCGCCGCGCTCGCGGCGGCGTGCGTGCCGCCGCTGCCGCCACCAGGACCCACGGCGTTCGACGACCACCGGTGGTCACCCGTCGCCGACGGTGCGCCGTGGGGGAGCCGGGCCGGGGTCGAGGCGGTCCTGCTGGACGGCAGCATGTTCCTGGTCGGTGGCCGCAGCCCGAAGCCGTTCACCCCGTTCCCCGACGGTCCCATCCCGGGTGACTCCACCATCTGGGGTGACGCCTGGCGCAGCGACGACCTGGGCCGCACCTGGACCCGGGTCCACGAGGAGGGCCAGGCCGACAGCTGGCCGGCCCGCTCGTACCACGAGGTCGTCGTGCACGACGACCGCATGGTCCTGCTCGGTGGCCAGAACTTCATCGTGGACCCGAACCCGGCCTGTGCCACGAACCCGTTCTGCTACCCGAGGGTCGCCTCGCGATCCGAGTTCTTCGACGACGTGTGGGCCAGCACCGACGGGGCCACGTGGACGCCACTGACCACGGACGCACCCTGGGCGGGCCGGGCCGGGCTGAGCGCGGCGGTGCTCGACGGGGCCATCTACCTGCTCGGCGGGTCGGTCAACGACGACGTCAGCATCGTGGGCGGCCCGCCCGTTCGGCAGCTGTTCAACGACGTGTGGCGCTCGGTCGACGGCATCACCTGGGAGCAGGTCACGGCGGCGGCGCCCTGGGCGCCCCGGGCCGGGGCCTCGGTGGCGGTCCGCGGCGGCTGGCTCTACCTGTTCGGCGGCGAGTTCGGCTTCACCGGCAGCCCGCCCCCGTACTTCAACGACGTCTGGCGGACCCGCAACGGAGCGGACTGGGAGCTGGTCACCCCGGCGGCGGGGTGGTCGCCGCGGCCGGGCCACACCTGCGACGTGCTCGACGGGACGTTCGTCTGCTTCGGCGGCTACGGCCAGAGCCCCTTCCCCTGGGACGTGTTCGGCCGGTCGAGCCCGATGGACGCCTGGGTCAGCGAGGACGGAGCGACCTGGACCCGCATGGCGACCGTGCCGTGGAACGCCACGAACGAGGCGGCGATCCGCTACGACTACGACACCGTCGTCGCCCCGGGCGGACCGGGGACGACGGGCGACGCGATCTACACCGGCGGTGGCGCCCGCGAGACCTTCAACGTCTTCGACCCGTCGCAGGGGCGCAACGTCGACGACGACGTCTGGCGCTTCGCCCGACCGAGCTGACGGTCCCGTCCCCGGTGTCCACGGCCTCAGGCCGGCACCTCAGCGGGAGTCGCTCACCACGCGGTCCAGCCGCCGTCGACCGGGAGGTCCACACCGGTGACGTAGGCCGACAGGTCGCTCGCCAGGAACACGGCGGCACCGACGAGGTCCTCCTCGGTGGCCATCCGGCGCAGCGGTGTGCGCTCCTCGTAGGAGGTGCGGAACGCATCGGGATGGTCCCGGAACACCCCGCCCGGGCTGATCGAGTTGACGCGCACCTCGGGTGCCAGCGTCGTGGCCAGCCACCGCGTCAGCTGCAGGACCCCGCCCTTGGAGGCGGCGTACCCGGCGGCGTTGCCCATCTCGGAGCCCTCGTAGATCCGCCAGTCCGGACCGGCCAGGCCGTAGATCGAACCGAACAGGACGACCGATCCGTGTCCGGACGCGGCCAGCGCCGGCGCGCAGGCCTGGGTGAGCACGAACACCGACGTCAGGTTGAGCTCCAGGGCGTGGCGCCAGACATCGGTGCGCTGCTCGGCGAACGGTGTGGTCCACCCGTCGAGGTGCGGGCCACCCACCAGCGCCGCGGTGTGGACGAGCACGTCGAGGCGGCCATCGTCTTCGACCACGTCCCGGGCCAGGGCCCGGGTGGCGTCCTCGTCGCACAGGTCGACGGCGACGCCCCGGCAACCGACGCCGCGACGGGCGGCGATGTCGTCGGCGACCTCGGTGCAGCGGGCCCCGTACAGGTCCGCGACCACCACCGTGGCCCCCTGCTGGGCCAGGGCGTCGGCGACGGCGCAGCCGATGTGTCCGGCGCCGCCGGCCACGAGCGCCACCCGTCCGTCGAGTCGTGCGAGTTCGGCGACGTCGCGCACCGTCATCCCCTTCCGTCGACGGCACCGGCGGGCACCGCTGTCCCGCCATCCTCGTGGCTGCGCCGGGCGGCGTCCACGATCCGGAGCACCTGCAGACCGTCCTCGACGGTGCAGCCAGGAGCCGCCGTCCCGGTGCGGACGGCGAGCGTGTGCTCGATGAGCCGCAGCTCGGCCCGGTCCCGTTCGCCGTCGGCGGCCCGATCGACGAGCACCTCGATCGAGCCGTCCGGAGCGCGTCGCTCGATGCGCCCGGTCAGCAGGTCTGCGTGCAGCTCGCCGAGTTCCCCGACCACCCACCACCGTCGGTCGTGGACCGGGGTGACCATGTCCAGGTGCACCGTCCCGGTGGTGCCGTCGGCCAGGGTGAGGCCAAGGTCGGCGACGGTGTCGACGGTGCCGTCGGTCGGTGCGCCCCCGAAGCCGAGCCCGGCGGCGACCATGTCGACCTCGCCGTGGTGATCGGCCAGCAGCCACCTGAGTCCGTCGAGCTCGTGGCTGATCTCCAGCAGGATCCCCCCGCCGAGGTCGGCCCGACCGCTGACGGTGTGCTCCGTCCGCGCCCACGGGCGCCAGCCCGACAAGTGCTGGGCCGAGTGGAACCCGAACGACGTCACCCGCCCGACGGCGTCGTCGGCCAGCAGCGTCCGCATCGTCGGGGCCGTGTCGGACCAGCGCAGGTGGTAGCCGACGACGATCCGGGTGTCGCGCGCTGCGAGTCCGACGAGCGGTTCGGCGGCTGCGGCGGAGGTCGCCACCGGCTTCTCGAGGAGGACCGCCGGGACGCCGGCGTCGACGAAGGCCGCCGTGTGCCCGACGTGGAACGGAGCGGGGGAGGCGACGACCCCCAGGTCCACCGGCCCCCGGGCGAGTCCGTCGGCGAGCGACTCGACGAGCACCGCCCCCTGCTCGGTCGGCACGTCCAGGGGCGTGGTGCTGTCGGGTCGACGCACCATCACCAGTTCGGCGTCCGGGAGCAGGCGCCGCAGCGTCGTCAGGTGGCGTCGTCCGGCGCTCCCGGACCCGACGATCACGACGCGGCCGACGGCACGGTCGACGGCATCGTCCACGGTGCCCGTCACCCGCCACCCCCGAGGGCGGCGTGCACCTCGTCGACCAGTCGGCCACTCGATGCGCCGTCGGTGAACGTGAGCAGGTCCTCGACCATGCGGCGGCGACCGGCGGCCCGGGCGGCCGGGTCCGACAGGCCGTCGGCGACCGCGGCGAACAGCTCGTCGGGCGTGTCGGCGGTGGCGAGGCCGCCGGATGCGGTGATCGGCCACCAGTGCTCCCGGTCGTAGAGCTGTCGGACCTGTCGGGCGGCCCGGGCGTCGGCGCCGGGCACGAACCGCGGGCCCACCTGGGGCCGGTCGAAGACGGCCCCGTCGAGCGTCATCGACGAGCTGACGTTGACGTGCACGGCAGCGTGGGCGAAGGAGGACATCTGGTCGACCAGGTCGTCGTGCGACGGCCAGCCGCGGAACGGGTTGGAGCCGGCCGCCCACGGGTCCACGACGACACCGTGGCGGAGCTCGTCCGACAGGGCCCGCCACGGCTCGGCGGCGTCACCGGGGTGGCGGCGCACCAGCAGGTACGGGTCGCCGGGGATCCGTCCGGCGCCGATCCCGTCGTCCAGGAGCCGCACCAGCTCGCGTTCGCCGGGGACGAGGAACCCCGGACCGGCGCCGTAGAGCACGACCGGGCGATCGGCGGGCAGGCCCAGGCGGCTCCGCCACTCGGCATCGTCCACGACCAACTCGGGCCGGTGGTGCAGGTCGAACTGGGGTGCGCCGATCACGCCGACCTGCGCCCCGGTCAGGTCCGGGTAGCCCCGGTGGAGCTCGTCCACGTTGTGCCGGGTCCACACGACGATCCGCTCGCTGCGCACGGCGATGCGTTCGCGGGCCGTGGTGTTGTCGAACGAGATGATGGAGGTCAGCGACGGGACCCCCGCCCACCGGGCGGCCCACAGGAGGAGCGCGTCCTGGTCGTGGTACGGGGTCAGGCAGAGCACCAGGTCGACGTCTGCGTCCCGGAGCGTGGTGGCGAACTCCTCGACGTTGGTGCCGGTCCGCACGGCGTCGGCCTCAGCGGCCTCGGCCGCCGCCGCACCGCCGGGGCGTGTGACCGACCACAGGTCCCGCCAGCGCCGCAGCGTCGCGGTGGCCCGGGTCCGTCCGTCGTAGTCCTGTTCCCGGTACGCCCGCTCGATCCGGGTGGTGGGGGAGTGCAGTCGGTGGTGCTGGAGCACCTGCAGCCGCTTGCGCAGTGCCCGGTAGGCGGGTTCCAGCCGGGGTTCGGGAAGTCGCACGACCTCGAGTCCGGCGTCGTGGAGGACGCCGGTCAGCTCGGCGTCGTCCCAGCCGAGGCCGACCACCGGGGTGCAGACACGGCCGAGCTGGTCGAGCAGCCCCGTCGGGAGCGCGTACCGGACGCTGAACCCGTAGGTGATGGCGACGAGCACACGGGGGCGTTCGGGCACCCGCAGGAGTGTACGAGCCGACGGGCGCGACCCGGCGGGCCGGTCCGGATCCCGGTTCAGCCGAGCCGGTACGCGTCGCCGAGGCCGTTGGTGTCGATCGTGGCGGCCGGATCGACGGTGAGGCCGCAGGTGGCCAGTCCGGTGGTGGTCACCTGGCCCGGAGCGCTGCCGCAGCGGGTGGCGCCGTTCGGTAGCTGGGCGGCGGTCGCCAGGGCCACCGAGGTCCGGACCACGGTGCCGGTCGCGACGTCCCAGCGGAAGGTGTCCGCCACGCCGTTCGTGTCGGCGGCGACCAGGTTGGTGGCCTGCGACGCGAACGTCACCGTCGAGCCGTCGGCCGCGATCCCCGTCGGCACGGAGGTGTTGTCGGGGACGGGGCCGATCATGGTCGTCACCGTGGCGGTGGTGGGGTCGTAGGTGGCGATGCCGCCGAGCCCGGACGGGAGCACCTGGGTGAAGGCGATCGTGCCGTCGTCACCG
>SXMI01000218.1 GCA_005777415.1 Actinomycetota bacterium
ACTTATCTCAAAGCAAATACGCCTATATTAAAAACCGGTTTCGATTTTTGCATGCTATTGGCGCTATCAGTGAGGAGAACTTACAGGAGATAAATGCTTGGTTGGTTTCAAGCTTCGGTCGAACTTAGCGCGGCGCCGGTGGACACTCGCGAACCCCTCCCGGAGCGGCTGCGCCGGTCTGCTCAGTCCTCGGGATCCGTCCGTTGACCGAGTCGATCGAGGTAGCGGAGCGGGGGGACGGCGTCGATCACCGACGAGAACGACACGAGTTCGCTCAACAGGTTGAACGCGACCAACAGCCCCAGGACCACCCAACGGGCCGTTGCTGTCGGGAGCGCGGCCAGGGTCGCCAGACCGAGAAGCGCTCCCAGTGCATTGGCACCGGCGTCGCCGAGCATGATCCGCTCGCGGAACTCCGACGGGAGCAGGGCGATCGCGGCACCCACGCCGACACCGGGACCCACGAGCGTCGGCGAACCGGACCAGAGGGCCAGACCGAGGAAGGCCGCAGCCGCCACCTTGGTGGTCCGGCCGGGACGTCGATCGAGCAGGTTCGCCGCGTTCGCGGCGAGGGCCACGACCGCGGCGTCCCGCAGCGCCCCGATCAACCCCTCGTCCCCGCGGGCGAGCGCCGCCGATGTGAGCAGCGCCACCGCTCCCCCACCGAGCAGCTTCAACGCGCCCGTGGTGACCCGCCCCCTGGCCAGGGCCCCGAGATGGCCCCGGAACCCGCCGGACTGCCCGGTCCCGGCCAGGTCGTCGAGCAGCCCGAAGAGCCCGAAGCCGAGCGCAGCCGTGACCGTCGGCCCGACCAGTTGGTCCCACCCCGGCGCCCGCTGGGTGACCAACTGCATGACCCGGAGGAAGCCCGCCAACAACGTCACCGTGATCGGGATCACGATGCCGACCCCGGTCAGCACCGGCGCACCCCGGTGGTTGGTCCGGGCGAACACACCGGCGTCGAACACCTCCCGGACGGCCAACCAGATCGCACCGCCGACCACCACGCCGACCACCACCGACGTCAGGGACGCGATCACGGTGCCGCCCCGGTCACGGCGCGCCCGTCGACGGACGGCTGGGTGCCGGACTCCCGGATCGGGTCCGAGGCCGGAGCGGTCGCCACGCACGCGACGTAGGGCACGGCGACCGTCAGCATCGCTGCGGCCACGGCGACGCCGGAGTCGTTGAACGCCCAGCCGAGGACACCCGCCACGACGATCGACGCCCCGAAGGCACCCAGCTCCGGATGGCGCTCGACGGCCGACCACCGCCGTCCGTGCGGCATCCATGCGAGCGATCCCAGTCCCACCAGCAGCACGGGGACCGCCACGGTCCAGGGTGTGGACGTCATGACGTCCCAGGACGCCGCCAGCTTGCGCTCGAGCACCGGGGCGGCGTCTCCGGCCAGGAGGTCGTCCACGAACCGACCCAGGTGGGTCCGCGTCGATGCCGGACGAGATCGGTCCCACAGCCCCACCGCCAGGAGCAGTCCGCCCGCGGCGAGCAGGGCCGTCCCCGCCCCGACCACCACCCGGGGACGCAGCCGACCCCGGTCCCGTGAGACGACCACGACCGTCACCATGGCGGGGAGCGCGGCGAGCAGGCCACCGACGTCGGAACCCCACCAGGGGGCTCCGATCACCACCGCCACCACCGTGGCCACCGCCGACGCCGACCCGAGGAGGAGTCGCCGGGGCCGGCCGCGTCGCTCGAGCACCACCCAGCCACTCGCGAGCAGGGCGAGCGTCGCTGCGAGCAGGTAGGCCGACGCCTGGTTGCCGAGACCGGCGAAGCGGCCGGCCACCGTCGCCGAGTAGCCCAGCGGGGTGTCGATCTGGAGTCGGGCGCCGGCGATGACGTCCACGAGGAGCACCAGCACGGTGGCCGCCGCCGGGACGACCGGCGTCATGTCCGGGCCGAGGTGCCGAGCCGATCCGAGCGCGGCTGCGCCGATCGCCCCGGCGACCAGCGCCACTCCCGCCAGCACCGTCGGCACCCCGGCGGTCACCCCGGGCCACCAACCGATCAGGAATGCCGCCACGGGCAGCGACATCGCCGAGGCACAGAACCACCGGGCCCAGGACGGAGCCGCCGCCCCGTTCCGGGCGGACACGAGTCCGATCAGTCCGGCGAGGATGGAGGACAGGGCCATGAGCACGCCCACGGGGCCGACCGTCCGGTCGCGATCCGTCGCCCGGACCGCGGCGGCCGAGAGCGCCCCGATGCGCTCCGCCGGTGACGTCCCGTCCTCGTCGACCCGGGCCTCGATCGGGGTGTCCGCCAGGTCCGCCGGCACGGGGACCCCGAGGATCCCCAGGATGGTGGACGCCACATCGCTCAGGGACACGTACCCGTCCCGGCGTGTCGAGGCCGAGCGGACCGGACCGGAGCCGACACCCGGTCCGCTCCAGGCGAAGACCCCCGGTCGCCGGTCACCCCCGGGAGACGTCGGCGAGATCACCAGCACCGTGTCCACGGAGGGATCGATCAACTCCACCAGCGCTCCGACCAGTTCGTCGGTCCGTCGCAGACCCGCCGGATCGCCCTCGTCCGGACCGGTACGGTCCATCGCAGCCCGGACGGAACGTTCCAGGTCGGAGGCCTCCACCACGACGACCGTGCTCGAGCGGAGGGCCGTCGCGGCCGCCTCCACCACGGCAACCCGGTCGAGCCAGGTCCCGACCGGTGAGGTGGGATCGGCGAGCACCAGCCCGTCGACCCGACCGCCCGGCGTCCGACCGCTGGGATCCGCCGTGGCGAGCGCAACGGCGCGCCCGTCGACCCCGTCCGGGGTCGACGAAGCATCGCCGATCACCGCCGCACCCAGATCGGCGTCGGCGAGCGCCCTCCCGAGGGCGCCGGGGACTGCCCCGTAGCGGAGGTCGTCGTTGACCCCGATCTGGCGGCCGAACGCCGGGACCACGACGGAGTCACCACGCTGATCGGCCCACCCCGTGGGTGGACCCACGGCCGCTCCCGCCCTCCGGCCGGAACCGAGGGTGAGGTACGCCGAGGCCGGACCGTCAACCTCGTCGGCGGTCCTCGTGCTCAGGAGTGCCACCGAGGCCCCCGAGACGAGCGACCAGAGCCGTGGGGTCCCGACCGGGTCCAGATCTGCCCACGCCAGGCCCGGGATGCTCACCAGCAGGATCCGACCGTCGGCGGGCCGCCCGTCGCCGTCGTCGGCGGGTGCCGCGGCGCCGCCCGGCGCCAGGCCGACCAGCACGACGAGGACGGCGAGCGCCCCGACGGCGAGCCGGGCCAGGTGTCGGGGCGGGACGGGAGCGGGGCTCACACCAGCTCCCGGTAGACCTCGACGACCTGGTCGACCAGGGAGTCCGGGTCGCACCAGTCGGCGAGGCCGGGGGTGGTCCGATCGCCGACCGGAGCGCCGAGGACCGAGGCTCCGAGTCGGAGTCGGGCCAGGATGGCCTCGCCGAGACCGGCCACGTCGCCGACGTCGACGACGGTCACCGTCGGGTCCGTGGCCGCCACGGCGGGTGCGATACCGACCCGCGTCGAGACCACCGGCACGCCCAGCGCAAGCGCCTCGACCAGGACCAGCGGGACCGCCTCCCAGAGGGAGCTCACGACGAGCAGGTCCGCCGCCGCCAGTTCGTCGGCCGCGTCGGGAACGGCCCCGACGAACGACACCCCCGGACCGGCCAGTCGCTCCAGGTCGGACCGCTCGGGGCCGTCACCGACCAGCACCAGGCGGGCCGACGGCAGCTCGGCGGCCACTCGGCGCCAGGCCTCCAGCAGGTCGCCGAGCGCCTTCTGGCGGTGGAGTCGAGCGACCGAGACGACGAGCGGGGCGTCCTCGGGGATGCCCCACGCCGAGCGCACCTCGGACGCGGGACGGTCAACGACCGGCGCGTTCACCACCGGGGTCACGATCCGGCACCGCTGGTGCAGACGGGGCGACAGCCCCTCGAGGACCGCCGACGACGGGACCACCAGCCGGTCCGCCCGCCCGAGCACCGCAGTCGCCGCGACCGAGCCGATCCGGGGCCCGACCCGGCCGGCATCGGGCAGGACCACGTTGTGCACGGTGACCACGAGTGGCGGCCGGTGTCGACCGGTGGTGACCACGGCGGCGGCCTTCAACCCATGGGCGTGGACGACGTCGGCATCAGTCGTCCACGGCCGGAGCGCACGACGGGCCCGCAGGAGCGGCAGGGGCGCAGGGCGATCCGGGACGTCGACCACACCGCGCTGGGTGCCGAGACCGCCGAGCACTCCCGGAGGTCCCACCACCGGAGCCCGCACGCCACGCGACTCGAGACGGGGCGCCAGTGCCGCCACGTGGGCCCGGATCCCCCCGACCGCAGGACCGAGCACCTGGGGGACCGTGAGCCCCTCCGCCGGTTGGCGTCCCCCCGGTCCGCTCACGGACGCCGCTCCCGCTCGAGGTCCTCGGCGCGCTGCGTACCCGGGCCGTCGGAGGGTGGCGTACCACCGCGTCGCAGGTCGCGTCCGAGGAGCGCCACCAGGGCGAACGCACCGACCGACTGTGCCAGTGCGTGCCCCGCGCCGATCGCTGCGATCCGCCAGTCCGCGGGCACGTTCCGGGCCAGCACCGTGGCCGCGATGGCGGCCACGAGGGCGACCACACAGGCGACGACGGTGGGGCTCCGGACCTCGCCCCGCGCATAGCTCGCACGCGTCAACAGCAGGACCGCGGCGAATCCCGGCAACCCGAGGGCGAAGCCGGCGATGGCGCGGGCCACCTCCTCCGTCGCGACCGCAGCGTTCCCCAGTGACACCAACTCGGCCAGCACCTCCCGCGCCGCCACCAGCACCACGAGCGCGACCGCCGACGACAGCAGCACGAGTCGGGCGGTCCGGGCCACCTCGGATCGGTACGCCGACCAGTCGCTCCGCCCGGCCAGCCGGGTCAGGGTCGGGAACGCCGTCGTGATGAATGGGACAGCGAGCAGCGAGACCGGCAACAGGAACAGCACATAGGCGAGTTGCTGGACCACGACGCCGCCCTCGACGCTGTTGGCGAGCACGAGCATGACGACGAGGACGACCTGACTCGCAGCCAGGTAGCCGCCGGCCCAGGCCCCCTGGCGCACCACCCGGGAGACGGCCGGATGGCGAGGCTCCCAGCGGAGCCGCAGGTCGAATCCGGCCCGTCGGGCTCCGATGAACGGGACGACGCAGAACGCCACCACGCCGAGCGTCGTGCCCAGACCGAGCACGAGGGCCTCGGGCAGGCTCAGGTCGAGCGACGGCGGGGCCCCACCGCGCATCCGGGCGAACAGCAGGTAGGCACCGACCACCACGACGTTGTTGACCGTGGGGGCGAGCGCCGGGAGCGAGAACCGGCCGCTGGCGTTCAGCAGCGCCGTGGCGACCAGGTTCAGGCCGTAGAAGACCACCTGCGGCAGGAAGCACCACAACAGGAGCGTTCCCAACGCGATCTGCTGGTTGCGAACGGCCGGGTCGTCGACCCCGACGGTGAGCCCCCGCACGATCCACGGGGCCAGCAGCACGCCCACGACCGCCAGGACACCCAGGACGGCCGTGGTGGCACCGAGGACCGCCGAGGCGGCGCGGGTGGCGTCGTCGCGGCCCCGGTCGAGCCGCTCGACGACCACCGGGACGAGAACGGCCTGCAACGCACCGGCGACGACCAGTTCGAAGACCAGGTTCGGGATGGCGTTGGTCGACTGGTAGGTGTTCCCCAGGTACGTGGCGCCGAGCACCGCTGCGACCGTGATCGTGCGGACGAACCCGCTCCCACGGCTCACCACGGTGGCGAGGGCCATGCGGCCGGCGGCGCGATTCCGGTCGGCGGCCCCTGCGAGCGGGTCCGAGACGACGTCGAGCGAGGCCTCACCTGCCTCGCCGAGGGTGCTCACCCCGGGGGCACCGTCGGGAACGGCGCCACGGCGTCCGGACCCACGCCGAACGCACCGACCGTGCCCGACGTCCGCTGCGCGGCGATCGAGTAGACCGCTGCGATCCGCCCGTTGGACTCCTCGAGGTCGTCGACGGTCGAGAGCCGCTCGGCGGTCGGGGCGGTCCGGAGCGACGCCGATGGATCGGACGGTTCGACACCCGGAACGCTCGACGTCGTCGTGGCCGGGGACCCGTCGGCACGGGGTGGCGCGGCGAATGCCACGGTCATCGTCGCCGGGGCCCAGCTCGCCACCGACTCGGCGAGGGGCACCATCACGAGTTCACTCGACACCACATCGCTCGCCGAGACGACCTCGAGGAAACGGGCCCCCGCCGACCCGCCGAACGTCGACTGGGCGACACCATCAGGTGACTCGACGGCGATGACGCCCTCCGCGTCGAGCACGCGCAGGTACTCGAGGGACGCTGCGGCATCGGCCGGGACGGCGTCGGGACGGACCGGCAACGTCGCCGGCGTCCCCGGACCGGGAGGGCCGCTGAGCGCCGCCAGCGAGGCCCCCAGCCCGGACACGACCCGACGCCGGAGGGCCGCTCCGTCGTCGACATCGAGCCCGAGGGCTTCGGCCACCCTGGCGACCGTTCCCTCGTCGTCGAACTCCGCCGCCGGCAGGATCCGGACGACCGCCGGGTCGGCGGCCCCGGCGGCGGCCAGCGTCGTACGGATCGACGAGAGCAGTTCGGCGGGGACGCCATCGCTCACGACCAGCACGACCGCCTGGTCGTCGAGACGACCCTCGAGCGCATAGCTCTGGTCGCCCGCCAGGGCCGACGCCTGCCGGTCCGCAGCGGCCAACTGCTCCCGCGTGGCGTCCAACTCGGCGCCCCGGCTCCGGTAGGCGCCGTCGAGGTCCTCGATGCGACCCTGCAGGGACTCGACCGTGGCCCGGTCGATGAACGACGCACCGGCCGCGACGCCGATCCCGAGCGCCAGGAACACCGCCACCAGGCTGATGAGGTGGAAGCGGAAGTTGATCACGACCAGCCCCCGCCGGACACGACCCCGGTCAACAGCACCCAGTTGGCCCGGATCAGGAGACGGATCGGTTCGCTGATCAGCACGACCACGATCATGGCGAAGAGCGCGGCCAGGACCAGCATGGCGAGGTCCCGCTTGCGGAGACGCCCCTGGTAGAGGCGGCTCACGCCCTTGGCATCCACCAGCACCGGACCGACCTTCATGCGGACCAGCATGGTCGACGCCATCCCCGCCCGACCCTTGTCGAGGAAGTCCACCATGGACGAGTGGGTCCCGACCGCGACGATGAGCTCGGCACCCAGGCCGTACGCGAGCAGCATCGCGACGTCCTCGCTCGTGCCCGACGCCGTGAAGACGGCGTGCTCGAGGCCGAGCCGCCGCAGTCGCTCGGCCCCCGGGGCCCGACCGTTCCGGTACCCGTGCACGACGAGTTGGGCCCCGCAGCGCAGCGCATCGTCGGACACGGAGTCCATGTCGCCGATGATGACGTCGGGACGCATCCCGAGCTCGAGCAGAGCATCCGCTCCGCCGTCGACGGCGAGCAGCACGGGGCGGACCTCACGGACGTAGCCCATCTGACGGAGCAGGAGCAGGTCCTCCCGGTAGTCGGTGCCCCGGACGACGAGGAGCACCTGCCGGCCGTGCCAGTCCCGACCCAGGTCCGGCACGTCGATCTCGTCGTCGAGGATGTCCCGGTTGGCGTCGATGAACTCGACGGTGTTCTCCACGAAGCTGTTGAGGGCACCGCCCATGTTCGACCGACTCTCGAGGTGCACCGCCCGCACGGCCGCCGTGCTCTGGCGCCGGCCCTCCAGAACCACCCGCTCGGGTTCGTCAGCCCGGGCGATCCGACCTCCCGCCACCACGACCCGGTCCCCATCGGCGATCAGTCGCATCAACTCCGGCCCGAGGTCGTCGACCAACGGGATCCCGGCCTCGAGGAGCACGAGTGGGCCCTCGTTCGGATACTTCCCGGTGGAGGACACGGCGGCGTTCAACACGGCTGCGGGCTGGCAACGAACCAGTCCCTCGGCTGCGATCCGGTCCAGGTCCTCGTGGTCGATCACTGCGATCTCGCCGGCCTGGAGGTATGCGATCAGGTCCTTGGTCCGCTCGTCGACGCGGGCGGTACCGACCACGCCACTGCGCTCCGGAGCCGCCGACTCGGCCACCTCGCGTCGCCGGAAGATGCCGGTCACCGGCGCGTCCCGTTCGCCGAGGGGACCCGATCAGCTGTCGATACGTGACCGGCCTGGGCCGCGAGGAGCTCCTCGGCGTGACGGCGCGCCGTGTCCGAGTCCGGGGAGCCCGAGAGCATCCGCGACACCTCGACGACGCGCTCCGCCTCCTCGAGCCGGCGGACGGTCGTCGTCGTGCCCGCACCATCCGTCACCTTGGTGACGGCGAACTGGGTCGAGGCAGCGGCAGCGATCTGGGCGAGGTGGGTCACGACCAGGACCTGGTGGTCGCGCGCCACGCCGGCCAACGCCTCGGCCACCGCCGTCGCAGCCGACCCACCGATCCCGGCGTCGACCTCGTCGAAGACCATCGTCGGCGGACCGCCTGACGAGACCAGTCGGAGTGCGAGCATGACCCGGCTCAACTCGCCGCCGGAGGCGACCCGCTGCAGTGGACCGGGCGGCGCACCCGGGTTCGCCGCGAGCAGGACCGTCACCCGGTCACCCGCCCCGGGCAGGTCGGCGGAGTCCTCGACCCGGATCTCGACGACGCACTCGGGCATCGCCAGGGACCGCAGGCGTTCGGCGAGGGCCGCAGCGAGCCCGGGGGCGGCGGCGCGGCGGGCCGCCCCGACGAGCTGCGACTCGCGGTCGACCTCGGCGAGGGCGTCGGCGAGGTCGTCGTCGATCGTCGCCGCCTCCTGCTCACGATGCTCCAGCTCCTCGAGACGCCGGCGGGCCTCCTCGGCGAAACCCAGGACGTCCTCGATCCGTTCGCCGTACTTCCGGCACAGCTCGACCAGGCGCTGGCGACGGGAACGGACCTCGGCGAGCCGCTCATCGTCCACCTCCACACGGTCGAGCTGATCGCGCAGTTCCCCGACGACATCGGTCAGCTCGATCCCGAGGGAGGCGAGCCGCTCGGAGGTCGCCCGGAACGGCCCCCGACCCGAGAGTCGGGTCGCAGCACCGGCCAGCGCGTCACCGGCCCCGCCGTCCGCGGCGAGGATCTCGAGCGCCGCCTCGGCGGCGGCACGGTGCTCGAGCGCCCCGGCGAGCAGGTCCTCCTCGTCGTCGAGGCGCTCGGCCTCACCGGGCGCCAGCGCCGCGGCGTCGATCTCGTCGAGCTGGTATCGCAGCAGGTCCAGTTCCCGGGCCCGGGAACGATCGTCGCCCCCCAACTCCGCCAGACGTCGCCGCAGCTCCCGCACGCGTGCGATGGCCCGATCCAGAGCTGCGGTCTCCACACCCGCGTGCCGGTCCAGCGCAGCGCGCTGCGCGGCCGGGCGGAGCAGGCCCTGCTGGGCGTGCTGTCCGTGGATCTCGATCAGGTCGACGGCCAACGCCTCGAGCTCAGCGACCGGCACCAGGTGGCCGTCCACGTAGGCGCGCGACCGGCCGGTCGCCGGGACCACCCGCCGGAGCACGACCTCGCGTTCACCATCGGGAGCGTCCGGGTCCGGCACCACGAACAGGGCCTCCACCTCGGCGCGCTCCGCCCCGGTCCGGACTCGCCCGGCGTCCGCTCGACCACCCCGGAGCAGCTCCAGCGCCTCGACGATCATGGTCTTCCCGGCACCCGTCTCACCGGTCAGCGCGGTGGCGCCTCGATCGGGCTCCACCCTGGCGTCGGCGATCACCCCCAGGTCGCGCACAGCGAGCTCCACCAACATGGTGGTCGAAGCGTAGAGGACGGTCCCGTGTCGCGAACGGGCAAGCGGACTCGCCGGGTGGACCCTCAGCGGTCGCCGAGGGCCAGCTTGGAGCGGAGCACGCTGTGGAAGTCGCGCCCTCCGAAGGTCACCAGCCGGGTCGGACGGTCGGCGGCGGTGCAGTGCAACTCCGCTCCGGGCTCGAGCGTCCCGCACTCGCGGCCGTCGATGCTCAGTTCGGCCGGGCGGTCGCCGGCCACCGCCGCCGTGACGACGCAGTCCGCGTCGAGCACCATCGACCGGTCGAAGAGCATGTGGGCGGCCACGGGCGTCGTCACCACCGCCCGGAGCCTGGGGTCCAGGATGGGGCCCCGGCTCGAGAACGAATAGGCGGTCGATCCGGTGGCGGTCGCCAGGATCAACCCGTCCGCCACGTACGAGGTGAACGGGACGTCGTCGAGTCGCACGTCGAGTCGCACGGTCTGTCCGGACCCGGCCTTCTCCACCACGACCTCGTTGAGGGCGCTCGTACCGGCGGGCAGACCCGGAGCGGTCACGGCCAGTCGCATCCGCTCCTCGACCTCGTAGGCCCCCGCCAGGAACCGTTCGAGCGCCACCACACAGCCGGATGGCTCCACGACGGTCAGGTAGCCCAGGTCCCCCAGATTCACGCCGAGGACCGGCACATCGTGGACGGCTGCGAGCGCGGCGGCACGGAGCATCGTCCCGTCACCACCCAGGCTCACGACGAGGTCGGCCCCGGGAACGAGCTCGCTCTCGGTCACCCCCAGGTCGCTCCGCCCGACCGCCTCGGCCTCCTCGGCGCGCAGCCGGACCCGGTGGCCCCGTTCGAGGAGCCACGACGCGATCCGACCGGCGATGTCGTTCGCGCCCTCCGGCCGGAGGACCAGCGCACAGGTCGTCACGACACCCCTCCCCCGGTCAGACCCTCCGCCGCCGCATCCCCGCCGGCGAGCGGGCGTTCCTCCCGCACCGCTGCGTCGCGCACCGCACGGTCGATGGCGGCGCGCTCGTCCACGCCGAAGCGACCCGGCCCCGGTGTCGCCCGGAGGACCAGGAGGAACTCCACGTTGCCGTCTGCGCCCCGGATCGGTGCCACCACGACGTCCATGATGCTCGTTCCGGCCTCCACCGCCGATTCGGCGACCTGTTCGAGCACCGCGGACCACGCCGCCGGGTCCCGAACGATTCCCCGACCCCGACCGACGACCGCCCGCCCCGCCTCGAACTGCGGCTTGACCAGCACCACCATCCAGCCACCGTCCCGGAGGACCCCACGGAGCGCCGGCAGGACCGTCCGCAACGAGATGAACGAGAGGTCCGCCACGACCCCATCGACGAGGCCGTCCTCGGAGGGCGCGCCGAGGGTCGCGAGGTCGAGGTGCCGGACATTGGTCCGCTCCCGGTTGTCGACCCGGGGATCGGAGCGGAGGCGTTCGTGGAGTTGCCCGCGACCGACGTCGACGGCGAGCACCCCTCGGGCACCGCGCTGCAGCAG
>SXMI01000219.1 GCA_005777415.1 Actinomycetota bacterium
AGTCGAGCTTCTCGATCAGGCCGCGCAGGTCGCCGTTGCCGTCGCCCGAGGAGTCGTAGAAGCCACGGATCGAGAGCTCGTAGAAGACGGCCCGTCGGAACCACTCGGGGTCGGCCGCTGCCTGCGGCCCGGAGGCTGGGGGGTGCACGGCGATCAGCGTACCGACGGCGGCGGGTCGCGGTGGTGGCCCTAGGGTGACGGCGTGGAGACCATCCTCGACCCGTCGACCCCGGTTCCGTCGGGCCCGGTTCCGATCGAGTGCTTCTTCGACATCATGTGCCCGTTCGCCTACCAGACGTCCCTGTGGCTCCGCGACATCCGCGACCAGGGCCTGGTGGACGTGACCTGGCGGTTCGCCTCGCTCGAGGAGTTCAACCGGGAGCCCCGTCAGAAGCACCCCTGGGAGCGGCCGTGGTCGTTCGGGTTCGGCATGCTCCGCGTGGCGGCCCGGCTCCGGCGGGAGGACGGCGGTCCCGACGGCGAGGGAAACACCCTGGTCGAGCGGTACTACGCGTCCGCCGGGCGGTGGCTGCACGAGGAGGGCCGCAAGCCCCACTCCCCCGCCGCCTCCGAGGAGATCCTGGCCGAGCTGGGGCTGGACCCGGGCCTGGTGGCCGAGGCGATCGACGACTCGACGACGATCGACGTCGTCCGGGCCGAGCACGACCGGCTCGTCGCCGGCGGCGGGTTCGGTGTTCCGACGCTGGTGTTCCCGAGCGGGCGGGCCTGGTTCGGCCCGGTGGTCGTCCCGGCGCCTCGTGGCGACGAGGCCGCAGCGCTCTGGGACGTGGTGGCCGCCGCCGAACGCTTCCCCCACCTGTACGAACTGAAGCACGTCAAGACGCCGCTCGACATGGCCCACATCGCAGAGGCCTTCCAGCCCTACCTGGATGGGCGCGACTGGATCTCGATCGAACACCCGGCTCCCTGAGCCCGGTGACGCTCAGCTCACCCCGACGCCCGCTCCGGCGCCCGCAGGTCGGCGTCATCCACGAGTCCGGCCCCCACGACGTGGTCGACGAGCCGCTCGCGGCGCAGGTCGGCCGACGCCCCCAGATCGCCCTTCAGGCCCCGGACACCTGCACGGGCCAGCTTCACGCAGACCAGGTCCAGCTTCCGGTGGAACTTCTTGGTCGTCCACCCGAGCCGCCGGGCGATGACGGGTGACGGCTCGAGTCGGCCGGCGTGGGTGCGGCTCGACTCCACCAGCGCCACCAGCAGCTCGTACTGCTCCGGTGAGAACGGCACGGCGCCGAATGCGACCGTGGCCGTTCCCGTCGGGGTGGCCGGGGTCTCCGGCCCCGGGGCCGCGCTCAGGCGGCCGTCCATCCGGTAGCTCGTGGGACCGGCGCCGAACGCCACGCTGAACACCCGGTGGGTGATCGACACCTGCGAACCGGCCACGACCGGGTGGACGATGCCGTGGAGTTCGTCGCACAGGTCGATGCGGGCCGTCCGGCCCAGGTTCTCGAGCCACCAGACCCCCTGCCGACAGCTGAACCGCCCCACGACCCGGTGCATGAACGGGTTGGCGTCCAGCACCAGATCGGCGTTCCGGCCGAACGTGAGCATCTCGCCCGGGCCGAGCCGGTGGACCTCACCGACGAAGTCCACCTCCAGTTCGTTGCTGCTCCCGTCGTGCTCGCCGTGCAGCACCCCGAGTGGTTCCGCCACCACGTCGCCCTCCCTGTCCCGACCCCGCAGTCGTTCCACCGGACGCTAGTGATCCGGACCGCGACGTGGGCGTCGCGGCAGCGACAGTGTGCGGTCGGGCCGCCACCGGGTCCACGGGGAGGCGTCCCCGCCTGCGATCAGGCGGTGCGCCGGGAGCGCAGGCTGAGCGTCGACCACCAGCCGCCGGCGGCGGCCGGGACCGCCAGGGCCAGGGTCGAGGCCATGCCGGCCGTCCCGAGCTCGTCGCGCCACACGACCGCAGCCACCGCGTCGCAGGTGTCGGCCGCCGCGCCCAGCGCCACCCACTGTCCGGTCGGCTCCTCCTCGGTCAGCTCGAGCACGGCTCCCACGCCCAGGACCACGTCGCGGATCCCGAACGCCCGGGCCATCCACACCAGCGGACCGGGCCGCACCTCGCTCGTCCGGGCCAGCACCGTGTGCGGGATGAACAACATGATCGCCCCGAAGAGGATCCGGCCGAGAGCGATCGAGCGGGCAACAGTGCGGTCGTCCATGCGACCCATCCTGCCCGACACCTGGCCCGTGGCGCAGTTCAGCCGTGCTCGACCACCAGGACGTGACCGACCCGCTCGGTGGGGTCGAGGCGCACGTAGTTGGGCCCGGCTCGCCAGGTCCAGCGCTCACCGGTCAGTGCGTCGCGCACCGTGAACGAGGCCCGACCGTCGACCCCGAGCGCGCCGGCATCGACGTGGACCGTCGTCTCGACCACCTCGTCCGGACGGAGGTTGGCGATCACCAGCACCGAGTCCGGCCCCGAACCCGCCGTCACCCGGTGGTGGGAGTAGGCCAGCACCGCCTCGCTCTCGGTGGCGTGGATCCGGAGCGAGTCGATGCGCAACAGGCTCGGATGCGCCCGTCGGATCCCGTTGAGCTCCGCCAGGAACCCGGCGATCGAGGCCGCGTCGTCGCGGTCGAGGTCGTGATCGCGGTCGACGAGCTGGTACTTCTCGGAGTTCAGGAACTCCTCGTTCGACTCCGAAGCGGGGATGTTCTCGCAGAGCTCGTAGCCGGAGTAGATCCCCCAGGACGGGGACATCGTGGCGGCGAGCAGGGCGCGTAGCCGGAAGGCGTCGGGCGACCCGTGGCGCAGCGGCCCGGCGAGGATGTCGGGGGTCGTCGGCCAGAAGTTCGGACGGAAGTAGGCCGCAGCCGGCCCCCGGGCGAGTTCGTCGCCGTAGGCCGCGAGCTCGTCCTTCGTGGTCCGCCAGGTGAAGTACGTGTACGACTGGCTGAAGCCGACCTCGGCGAGGGCGTGCATGCGGGCCGGGTCCGTGAACGCCTCGGCCAGGAACACCACGTCGGGCCACTCCAACTGCACCGACGGGATGACCCAGGCCCAGAACGCCAGCGGCTTCGTGTGCGGGTTGTCCACGCGGAAGATCCGGATCCCGCGCCGGGCCCAGGTGGCGAACACCTCCCGGCAGGCCGCCCACAACTCGAGGCGATCCTCCTCCCGGTCCGGCCAGAAGCGGATCGGGTAGATGTCCTCGTACCGCTTCGGCGGGTTCTCGGCGGTGCGGACGGAACCGTCCGGGAGCTGCTCGAACCAGGCGGGGTGCGCGTCGACCCACGGGTGGTCCGGGCTGCACTGGAAGGCGATGTCGAGCGCCACCTCGACGCCCAGCTCGGCGGCGCGGCCCACGAACCGCTCCAGGTCGGCGACCGTGCCCAGGTCCGGGTGGACGGCGTCGAACCCGCCCTCCGCTCCTCCGACCGCCCAGGGGCTGCCGACGTCGTCGGCGCCGGCGACGAGCGTGTTGTTGGGCCCCTTCCGGCTCGTCCGGCCGATCGGGTGGACGGGCGGCAGGTACACGACGTCGAAGCCGTCGGCGGCGATCTGCTCGAGGCGATCCCAGGTCCGAGCCCCCGGGTGGAACCCGCCCTCGGAACGCGGGAAGAACTCGTACCAGGCCCCCGACACCGCCCGCTCCCGGTCCACCCGCAGCGGGAACCGGGCCGAGGTGGTGAGCTCGACCACGTCGGGGACGGTCGAGACCAGGTCGGCGACGGCGTCGTCGGTGCCCGCGGCCAGCCGGACGGCATCGCTGCACCCGGTGGAGCGCAGCGTGGCCGCGGCCTCCTCCACCCGCCGTCGGGTCCGGCCCCGGAGCGCGCCCGCCCGCTCCTCGAGCAGCTCGGCGCCGACCAGGAACTCGACCGAGAGCTCGGCGCCCGCGCCGGCCCGACGGGACAGGTCGCGGCGCCAGGTCGCCACCCGGTCCAACCAGGCCTGGATCTCGAACTCGACGAAGCCCGGCTCGTCGCAGACCACCTCGCCGTGCACTCGCCCGTCACGTTCGACCATCGCTGCGGTCGACCACCGGGAGGTACCGAGTCGTCGCCACCGCACCCGGGCGCCCAGCACGCCGTGGCCGTCGCGGACCAGTTCAGCCGAGACGGCAGCGGGGTCGCCGACCACGGCCTTGGCCGGACCACCCAACGGCGTGGTCGGGGCGACCGAACGGATCGCCACCCGGCCGGCGGCCGCGGGCGGGACGAGTCGGTTCGGGTCGGGGGCGGCGCACACAGGTCTCAGAGGGCGGCGGGTCGCCCTCAGCGACGACGCACCGCGAGGTCGAACTTACCGGAGACGAACGGGACCTCATCGGTGGTCATCCAGATGCCCGAGATGCCGAACACCCGCAGGCCGACGGCGTTGAGCCGCCCCAGGACAGTCAGCGTCCGCTCCGCCCCGGTCTCGGCGTCCACGACGGTGATGCGGCCCGTCACGAACGGGCCTCCCTCCCGGGTGGCCAGGTCGAGGTCGAGCCGACCGGCGCCCTCGGTGAGGCTGCCGCTGATCCGACCCTCCTCGGTCACCTCGGTCAGCGTCGCCTGCGTGTCGACGTCGATGCGGAACGAGGCCCGGAACTCCTCCCGGCCGCGGACGCTGACGTCGAGGAACGCCTCCCCCACCAACGGCAGCCGCTCGGGCGCCACGGTGGCCGCGGACGGACCGTCGACGACCCGACCCGTGTCGGGGTCGAGGAACCGACTCGGGCCGCCACAACCGATCCGTCCGGCCTCCAGACGGCACCGCGGTGCGGTGACGAACCGGCCCTCGGTCGTCCAGCCGAGGGTCCCGGCGTCGTAGGTGACCGTGTCCGGTTCGTCGGGCGGGGTGACGTCGAGGACGACACCACCGGTGGCGGGAACCAGTTGGAGGCGGGCGCAGGTCGGCCCGGACCCGAACGCCACCCGGGTCCCGTCGGGCGACGGCACGGGCCCGCAGATCCGCTCGCCGACCGCGAGCTGGAGGCGGCCGAAGGTCGAGATGGTCACGGCGATCAGCTCGCGCTGCCCCTTGGCCGAGCCGACCGCGACGAAGTACGTGCCGTCGGGGCCGAACTGCGGCTGGTCGAGCGAGAAGAGGGTGGGCACCTCGGCGTTCGAGGCGAACCCGGCCGTCACGAGCGTGTAGCGCTGCGAGGTGCCGGGGATCGTGGACGACAGCAGGAGGATCTCGTCGACCGGCGAGGCCGTCACCCCGACGTAGTTGCGCTCGGCCGGATTCCCGATCCGCGCCCCCAGCCGACCGGTCCGGTCCACCACCTGGACGACGTTGCCGAGCACGCCGATGGGCAGCGGACTGGCGAACGAGCCCGACCGGACCGGGTCGTCACGTCGGGGGGCGGCGTCGGCCATGGCCTGCGTCCCCACCGCCACGTACGCGATCCGCTCGCCGCGCGGGCTCCAGGCCAGCAGCTGCTCGCTGCCGAGGGTGGCCACGGCCACGTCGGTGGCCAGCACGGTCGGGGTGCCGCCGCCGGCGGGCACGATCACCAGGCTCCGGTCCGCCCGGACGAAGGCCACGACGTCCCCCGTCGGCGCCAGCGCCACCGCCGACTGCTCGCCCCGGCCGACCGCGGCGCCGGACGCGACCTCAACGGGTGGTCCGGCGCCCACGCCGACCCAGACCCGACCGTCGGCGGTCGCGTACGCGACCTTGCCCGACGGAACGGTCGGACCGCTCGGCCGGGTCGTGGTCGTGGTCGACTGGACGGGGCGACCCTCCGACCCTCCGGCGATGCCACCGGGCGCAACGGAGGCGGCGAGCACTGCGATCAACGAGGCGGCCACCACCACGATCAGCGCGTGGCGCCGGGCGCTGCGGGGCGAGGTCTCCATGGCCTCCTCAGGGTACCGGTGGCCCGGTGCTCCCATCCGGTGGACCGGAGCGCACGCTCAGGTCCACCGGCGGTCGTGGGCGTTTCTGCCCACCACTAGCCTGCGGCCATGAAGGCACTCCGCAGCTTCACCGTCCGCCCGCACCTCCCCGAGCGGCTCGCCTCCCTCGACACGCTGGCGGCGAACCTGCGCTGGTCCTGGGACCGCCGGACCCGGGACCTCTTCCGCTCGATCGACCCGCAGGGCTGGGACGAGGGTGGACACGACCCCCGCCTGGTCCTGGCACGCGCCGAACCGGCCCGACTCGACGAACTGGCCGGCGATGCGGCGTTCTGCGGGGAACTGGACTCCCTGGTGGCGGGTCTGGACACGTACCTGACCTCGCCGCGTTGGTTCGACACGGACGGGTCCAACCGCGGGGCCCTCGACGGCGGGGTCGTCGCCTACTTCTCGCCCGAGTTCGGCATCGCCGAAGCCGTCCCCCAGTACTCCGGGGGCCTCGGCGTCCTGGCGGGCGACCACCTGAAGGCGGCCTCCGACCTGGGGGTCCCGCTGGTGGCGATCGGCCTGTTCTACCGCCACGGGTACTTCCGGCAGTCGCTGAACCTCGACGGCTGGCAACAGGAGCGGTTCCCCGACCTGGACCCGTTCGCCATGTCGCTGGAGCTCTGCGACGGCGTTCGGGTGGAGCTGGACCTGGCCGGCCGGACGCTCGTCGCCCAGGTCTGGGCCGCACAGGTCGGTCGGACACCGCTGTACCTCTTGGACTCCGACCTGCCCGAGAACCCGCCCGACCTACAACTGGTGACCGACCGGCTCTACGGCGGCGACGTGGAGCACCGGCTCCGCCAGGAGATGCTGCTCGGCATCGGTGGCGTCCGGGCGCTCGAGGCACTCGGTGTCGACGCCCGGGTGTTCCACACGAACGAGGGCCACGCCGGGTTCCTCGGCCTGGAGCGGATCCGCAACCTGGTCCAGCGGGACGGGCTCAGTGTCGACGAGGCCGTCCAGGCGGTCCGGGCCGGGGCCGTCTTCACGACCCACACGCCCGTCCCGGCCGGGATCGACCAGTTCCCGCGCGAACTGATCGAGCAGTACTTCCCCAGCTGGTGCGCCGCCTGCGGGGTGTCGGCCGACGACCTGGTCCGGCTCGGCCACCGGCCCGGCAGCGAGCCGGGCGACCGCTTCAACATGGCGGTCATGGGGATGCACCTCGCCGAGCGCCGCAACGGGGTCTCACGACTGCACGGCGAGGTGAGCCGCGAGATGTTCGCCGACCTGTGGCCGGGGGTCCCCACCGAGGAGACCCCCGTCGGCCACGTCACCAACGGGGTCCACGGTGACACCTGGGTCGGCCCGGAGATGAGCGAGCTCTTCGAGCAGCACGTCGGGGCGGACTGGCAGTGGAGCGGTGCCGACGCCTGGACCGCCGTCGACTCGATCGGCGACGACGAGCTGTGGCAGGCCCGGCTTGCGGCCAAGGTCCGCATGGTCGACCACGTCCGCGAGCGGCTGCGCTCCTCCGGCCTGGCGGTCGGGCGGTCGCCCTCGGAGCTCGAGTGGGTCGATGACTCACTCGACCCGGCGGCGCTGACCATCTGCTTCGCCCGCCGC
>SXMI01000220.1 GCA_005777415.1 Actinomycetota bacterium
CCGACTGCGTCTTGGGTGACGCCCGGTTGATCTCGTCGCCGAGCAGGACGTTGGCGAAGACGGGTCCCGGCCGGAACTCGAAGGTCGACTCGTGCTGGTTCCACACCGAGGAGCCGACCACGTCGGAGGGGAGCAGGTCCGGTGTGAACTGGACCCGGCCGAACCGGGCGGCGATCGACCGGGCCAGGGCCTTGGCGAGCGTCGTCTTGCCGACCCCGGGGACGTCCTCGACGAGGAGGTGGCCGCCGGCGACGGCGCAGGTGACCGCGAGCCGGACGACCTCGTCCTTGCCGTGGACGACCCGGCCGATGTTGTCGCAGACGGAGTCGAAGACCCCGGCGAAGGTCCGCGTCGATGTCTGGCCGGTCGTGCTCACTGCTGGAGTCTGCCACCCGATCCGGGCCGTCCGGCTCCGGTTAGCGTGCGGAGGTGGCTCGGGTGCTGGCGCTGGACATCGGCGGGACGAAGCTCGCCGCCGCCGTGGTGGATGCCGACGGCACGGTGCTGGCGAGCGGCCGGTGTCCGACCGTCGGGGCGAATGGGGCCGAGCTGTTCGCCACCGTCGTCGACCTGCTCGGCCGGGTGCGTGCCGAGGGGACGGCCGACGGTGAGGACGTCACGGCGCTGGGCGTCGGCTGCGGCGGCCCGATGGAGCTCGGCGGTCGGACCGTCTCGCCGCTGAACATCACCCAGTGGCGGGGGTTCCCGCTGCTCGAGCGTCTCGAGATCGCGACCGGCCTGCCGACGCGCGTCGACAACGATGCCAAGGCGCTGGCCCTGGGTGAGGGCCGCTGGGGGGCGGCGAGCGGCGTCCGGGACTACCTGGCGATGGTCGTCTCGACGGGCGTCGGCGGCGGCATCGTCCTGGGTGGGGTCCTGCTCGACGGTGCGGCCGGCAACGCCGGGCACATCGGGCACGTGGTGGTGGAGCCGACGGGCCGGCTCTGCGCGTGCGGTTCGCGGGGGTGCCTCGAGGCCGAGGTCTCGGGCACGGCGATCCGGGCGATCACGGGTCGCCCCGCCGCCGAGGCGCCGCTCGAGGTGCGGGTCCGCACCGGCCGACTGGTCGGTCGGGCCGTGGCGTCGGTCTGCCACCTCCTGGACCTCCGTCTGGCGGTGGTCGCCGGGTCGGTGGCGCTCGGCTTCGGCGACGACTTCATGGAGGCCGCCCGCGACGAGCTCGACCGGTGCGCCCGGCTCGAGTTCGCCCGGGGTGCCCGGATCGTTCCTGCGGGCTGCGGCGCCGGCGACATCGGCCCGCTCCTCGGCGCCGCTGCGGTCGCACTCCGGGGGTAGCGTGGCCGGCGTGGGTCGACCCGCCGGATCTCGCGCTACCGGATCCCGTGCCACCGGATCCCGCGGCACCGGACCCGATGGCCCGCCCGTCGTCGGTCCGGGCCGGGAGGCGGTCCTCGCCGTCCTGCGACGTGTCGACCTGTGGCCCATCGCCGTGCGCCAGTCGCTGCGGCTCGCCCCCCGAGGCTGGTGGCGTCGGGCACCGTTCCTGCCCCTGCCGGCCCGGGACTACCTCCACTTCCGGATGGTCACCGCCTACGGCGGCGACGGCGATCCCGACTTGGTCCCCGATGCCGATCCGGCCGATGACCTGGTGACCTACCTGGAGTGGTGTCGTTCGTGGCCGGGGCGCTGAACGACCCGACGGCACTGCTCGAGGCGGACCCGTCGCCCCCGGCGTCGCTCGAGTTCCACCGGGTCCGGGTGCCGCTGCGCCGTCCACACCGGAGCGCCCACGGCGAGGAGCGGTCGCGGGCGTCGGTCCTCGTGCGCTGGACCCACGCCGACGGGTCGGTGGGCTGGGGCGAGTGCCCGGCCCTCGCCGGGACGGGTTACGTGACCGAGCCCATCGATCGGGCGTGGGACGCGCTCTGCGGGACGATCGGCCCGGCGACCCTGCGAGGTGAGCTCGTGCCCGCCGACGTCGTCCGGACCCATCCCGCCTCCGTCGGCGCGGTGGCCGACGCCCGGCTCGATGCCGTGCTCCGGTCGCAGGGACGATCGCTGGCCGACCTCTGGTCGGCCGCCGTGAGCGTGGCGGGGACGACCGTGTTGGCGATGGTCGGGGAGCGGCCCGAGGTCGTGGTCGAACGGGCCGCCGAGGCCGTCTCGCTCGGCGCGGCGATGATCAAGTTGAAGGCGGTCGCCGGTTCGGCGGCCCCGCTCGTCCGTGCGGTCCTCGATGCGGTCGGCTCGACGCCGGTCGCCGTGGACCTGAACGGCTCGTCCGGCGATCCGGGTGCGGGTTGCCCACCGGACCTCGAGGAGCTGGTCCGGCTCCCGCTGGCCTACCTCGAGCAGCCCTTCGACCCGTCGGTGGCAGACGGGTGCTGGGTCCGATTGGCCGAGCGGGGCACGGTCCCGCTGGCGGTGGACGAGTCGGCGGACTCCCCGGCCGTGATCGAGCGGATGGTCCGCTGCGGTGCGGCTGCGGTGGTCTCGGTCAAGCCGGCCCGGCTCGGCGGGGTCGTGGCGGCCCACGACACGGCGGGTCGGGCGCGGGCACGGGGCGCCCGGGTGTTCGTCGGTGGCATGTTCGAGCTCGGAGTCGGTCGGTCCTCGGCGCTGGCGCTCGCGGCCGCCGATCCGGGGGACCTGCCCACCGACCTGGGGCCGAGCGATCGCTACGTCGAGGTGGACGTGACCGAGGCGGTCGTGGGCGACCGGGCCGGCCGGATCGTCGTGCCCCGGACCCTCGGGGCGGCGCTCCCGCCGGACCCCGACCGGCTCGAGCGGTTCGGCGTCGAGGTGTGTCGGGTGGAACCGTGAGCCGACCCGGTTCACTCCGGCGCCGTGCCCGCCGATCGGGCTCAGTCCGGAGCCGTGCCCGCCGATCG
>SXMI01000221.1 GCA_005777415.1 Actinomycetota bacterium
CACCGAGTCGCACCCCGCCGCGGGGCAGCGCGACGTCGACGGCGACCCGACGACCGCCGGGTTCTTCGTCGGGCCGGTCATGCGCGCCACGCAGGGCACGGCCGACGGCCGGGCCGTCACCGCGCTGCTCGACGCCCGCCGGGCCTGAGTCGGCGTGCTCGACCCCGGGCCGCTGGCGGTCGTCGCCGCGGCCCTGTTCGCCGGGTCGTTCCTCAACTCCCTGGCCGGGTTCGGGTTCGCCCTGGTGACCGTGCCGCTCATGGCGCTGGCGGTCGGCCCCAAGGAGGCCGTGGTGCTCTCGGCGGTCTACGGGTTGTTGTCCAACGGCGGGGTCGCCCTGCGTCACCGCGGTGACGTCGAGGTCCCGGTGGTACGGCGGCTGTTCCTCGGCAGCCTCCTCGGCATGCCGGTCGGACTCGCCCTGCTGGTGGTGGTCCCGGCCGCCCCGCTGCAGGTGGCGATCTCGGTGACCGTCCTGGTGTCGGTCGTGGTGCTGGCACGGGGGTGGGTCATCGCCGACCCGCATCCGTCGGTCGATCTGGCCGCCGGGGCGGTGAGTGGGATCCTCAACACCTCGGTCGGCGTCAGCGGCCCGCCGGTGGTCATGGACCTGCACGGCCGCTCGCTCGCCAAGGGGCCGTTCCGGGCCAGTGCCGCCGGGTACTTCGGCCTCGCCGGGGTGGTGGCGCTGGCGCTCTTCGCCGCCGCCGGCCGGCTGGATGCCACCCTCGTCGTGTCCGCCGCCCTGGCGCTGCCGGCCTGGCCGCTCGGGAGCGCCGTCGGTGGGCTCGTCCACAACCGGTTCCCCGAGGAGCGGTTCCGCGACCTGGTCCTGTGGCTGCTGGTGGCCACGGCACTGGTGACCATGGCGGGGGCAGCCGGCCTGTTCGGCGCGGCCCCGGGTTGAGCGGCCGTGCCTAGCATGAGGCCGTGAACCGCCCGACCGCTCCCCCTCGTCGGCGTGCGAGCGCCGGCCGCGCCGTCGCTGCGGCCCGGGCGGCCATGGCGGTCCTGGCGGCCATGGCGATCCTGGCGGTCGGGGCCTGCGCCTCCGACAGCGGACCCATCGAGGTGGGTGGCCCGGGCCGGGCCGACGAGCCCGGACCCCTGCCCACCGCGCCTCCGGCTCCGCCCACGACCACGGGTTCCTCCGGCCGCCCGACGGCGTCGAGCGGCAACGTGACGGTCGACGAGCTCGTCGCCCGCATGGACGGTCTGGTGGCCGAGGACGACCTCTGCACCCTCCTCACCGGATCGGCCCTGGCGGATGTGACGGGCGCCGATCTGGACCTGACCAGCCTGCTCGAGGACCCGCAGGGGTTCACGAGCCTCTTCGCCTCCCTGGGGCGGCTCTTCGGTCACATGGTCGACATCGCCCCGTCGGCCACCGTGCAGTCGGACCTCGAGACCATGCGCGGGGTCTGGCAGGGGGTGGCCGGGCTCGATCCGCGGGCGCCCGACGCCGCCGACCGGGCCGGGGCGCTGATCGCGAACCCAGCCGTGCAGCGGGCCCAGTCGAACCTGGGCGTGTGGGTGCAGTCGACCTGCGTGCGGACGTCCTGAGCCGGTCCACCTGCGTCCGGTCCGCCCGGGGTCGGCGGATCAGTGCGTCGGGCCCAGGCGCTCCCAGGCCGGGGTCCGGTAGCGGCGGCCGAGCAGCACCACCCGACTCGCCATGAACACCCCGACGGTCAGCCACAACCCCCACAGCCCCGTCCCGGCGGCCAGGAACACGGCACCGCCGGCGGCGAGCACGCCCAGTGAGGCCACCATGGCGCCGGCCAGGAACCGCTGGTCGCCGGCGCCCACCAGGATCCCGTCGAGGGCGAACGCGGCGCCGCTCAGCGGCTGGGTGGCGCCGACCCACCAGAGCGAGGTGACGACCATGGCGAGGATCTCGGCGTCGTCGGTGAACAGCCGGCTGATGGGTCCGGCCAGGGCCACGGTCAGGGCGCCCAGCACGACGCCGCCCCCGACGCTCCAGGCGAGGACCCGACCGGCGGTCCGTCGCGCCAGCGCCGGGTCGGCGGCCCCGAGCGCCCGTCCGACCAGGCTCTGGGCGGCCGCCTCGAGGGCGTCGAGCAGGTAGGCGAGGAAGGTCCACCACTGGAACGCCACCTGATAGGCCGCCAGCGTGGCCGCCCCACGCCGGGCCGCCAGGAAGGTCGTGCCGGTGAGCGCCGCCCGCAGCGCCACGGTCCGGACGAACAGGTCGCGGCCCACCACTGCCAGCCCGAGGAGCTGTTCGGGGTGCGGTCGGAGCCCGACCCGCCGGTCGCCGGCCAACCGCAGGACCGCCGCGCCGAGCACCAGGGCGCCGCCCCACTGGGCGACCACCGTGCCCGCCGCGGACCCGGCCAGACCCCAGCCGAGACCGAGGACGAACAGCAGCTCGAGCAGCAGGTTCACGACGTTGGCCGAGATGGCGACGGCCATCGGTCGACGGGCATCCAGGTGGCCCCGCAACGCACCGGTCGACGCCATGGTCACCAGGATCGCCGGCAGTCCGATCAGGCTGATCCGCAGGTACAGCAGCCCCGCGGACGAGGCCCCGGGCCCGGCGCCGAAGAGGTCGACGAGCGGCTCGCCGAACAGCACCAGCAGGGGCGTGGCGACCACGGCACAGGCCAGCGCCAGCCAGAGCGCCTGCACCGACAGCGAGGCCGCCGCCGAGGCGTCGCCACCACCGAGCGCCCGGGCGACCGTGGCGGCGGTGCCGAAGGTCAGGAAGATGCACGCCCCGACGACGAACAACAGGATGCTCGACGCCACGGCCAGGCCGGCCAGGGCGTCGGTGCCGAGTCGCCCCACGATGGCGGTGTCGACCAGCAGGTAGAGGGGCTCGGCGGCGAGGGTGACGAGCGCGGGGCCGGCGAGCGCCCAGATCGAACGGTCGAGCGATGGTTCCGACATCGCACGTGCCGTCCCGGCGGGGTCGTTCAGACCGGGATCCACACGAGCGAGAACATCTGCACCGAGACGTTGGTCTTCTTGAGGCGGATCTCGGCGACCTCGACCTGCGCGGCCACGTCCCGCCACTCGTCGTCGATCGCCACGAGCGCCTCGGCGAGCTCGGCCTCGGCCGCCGCCAGGTCGTCCACCTTGGCGTCGACCGCCGCAGCGGCGGCCTCGGACCGCTGCTGGGCCTTGTTGATGCGTTCCCGTCCCGACATGGCCTTGCGGGCCGCCGACGCCAGACCCCGGGTCCGGCTGCCGCCGCCGAGCAGGCCGCCGAGCAGCGTCCCGCCCAGACCGGTCAGCTCGGTGCCCTTGGCGTCACTGGCCGCCTGTCGGGCGCCCTCGGCCCGCTGCTCGGCGGTGTCCACGGCGCTGCGGAGCCGGTCGATTCGCTGGGCGAGTCGGGCCCGGATCTTCTCGGCCTCGGCGTCGGCCGCGGTCTGGGCGGCGGCGTCGCAGCGGGCTGCGAACTCCTCGTCGGACTCGCCGGGTCGGCCCCAGAGCTTGAGCCGGGCGTTGTGCTGCACCCGCAGCACCTGGTCGCGGACGAGGGCATCCTTCAACTGGCCCGACAGCTGGGTGAAGAACGTCTTGGTGTCGATCCGGGCCGTGCACGGCAGGTACCGCGCCCCGGCCGGGGCCTCGGTGCGCAGGTCGCGTTCGTCGTGGTCGACCGCCACGGCCGCCGCGGCATCGGTCAGGTCGCTCAGCGGCGTGAGGACGGCCTCCCACTCGACGGCGTGGTGGGTGTCGCTCCTGGTGTCGTCGAAGTTGAGCTGCACCCGGACGGCGATCCCGGCCTGGTGGACGGCCGACGTGGGCGTGCCGCCGACCTCGGCCAGCCACGGGGCACCGGGGTCGATCCAGCGGACCGGGACGCCGTCGGCGGCGTTCGGCGGCGTCACCGTCGTCTCCCCGTCGACGGCTGACCCCGGCGGGGCGTCCACACCCGGGGGCGGATCCACACCGGGAGGTGCGTCCACACCCGGTGCCGCCGGTGCCTCCGGTGCCGCCGGTGCCGCTTGCGTCACCGGTGCGACGGCGACCGGCGCGACGGCGATCGCGGCGACCTCGTCGCGTCCGGGCAGCGAGGCCAGCTGCGGTCCGGTCACCGGTCCCCGCAGGTAGGACATGGCCCACCGGCTCGTGAAGCGCCGCGGCCCGCCCCCCTTGGCCTGGTGCAGGAAGAACTGCCGCTTGGCCAGCTCGGTGATGGACCGGTCGAGCTCGCCCACGTCGACGGTGCCGGCGGCCGAGGACATGCCCTCGAGCAGCCGGGCCTTGTCCCGCTCGGTCTGGAGGCGCCCGACGAGCCAGGTCCCGGCGTTCGACATGGACTTGTAGTCCAGGTCGACGGGGTTCTGGGTGGCGAGCACCATCCCGACGCCGAAGGCCCGGGCCTGCTTCAGGATGGTGAGGATCGGCTGCTTCGTCGCCGGCTCGGCCGTCGGCGGCACGTACCCGGCGACCTCGTCGAGGTACACCAGCGCCCGCAGCTGGTCGGTGCCCGGCTGGGAGCGGAACCACCGGATGAGCGCACCCAGGATGCGGCTCACGGCGAGCTGGCGTTCGGGGTCGGAGAGGTGCGAGAGGCACACCACCGACAGGCGGGGCCGGCCGTCGGGGGCCCGGAGCAGCTGGGCCACGTCCAGCGGGGCGCCGGTGCTCCAGGTCTGGAACCCGGGGGTGGCGAGCAGCCCGTTGAGCGAGACGGCGAGCGCCGTGCGCTGCTTGGGCGGGATCACGGTGTCGAGCTCCATCACGCCGAGGGTGCGCATGGGTGGCGTCTGCACTCGGGCCACCAGCGTCGGCAGGTCCAGCGGCTCGCCGGCGGCCCACGCCGCGTGGATCAGGTTGGTCACGAGCAGGTGCTCGGGGCTGGCGAGCGGGTCGCCGGTGATGCCGACCAGGCCGAGCAGGCCGGAGGTGACGGCCTGGATCTCGGCGGCCAGCGACTCGGGGTCGGACCCCTCGGGTCCGCCCGGGGCGGTGAGGGTGCCGACGATGTTGAGCGGCGTCGCCGCCGTGGAGCCGGGGGTGTAGACGCCCATGGGGACCGCGGCCCGCAGGGCGGCGATCTGGTCGGGGCCCAGGTCCCACTCGGCCAGGCCGTCACGCCACTGGGTGGCGGTGGCCGCCGGGTCCGCCCCCTCGGGGACCCACGGGGCGAAGTCCTCGGGCGCCAGCCCGGGAAAGGTGAGCAGGAGGTTGGTCAGGTCGCCCTTCGGGTCGATGGCGAGCACCGGGACCCCGGCGGCGAGCGTCTCCTCGATGAGCGCCACCGCCAGGCCCGTCTTGCCGGAGCCGGTCATCCCGACGATCACGCCGTGGGTGCACAGGTCGCCCGGGTCGAGCACGACCGGCTCGCCGTTGCGGGCGCCGTCCTCGCCGAGTCGCTCACCGATCCGCAGTCCGCTCCGTTCCGTCACGCCCGAGAGGATGGCACAGGCGCGTGACCGCCCGGAGGTGTGCCACCCTGTCCGACGATCCGGGACCGACCCGGACGTGCGAAGGAGGAACCCCCATGGGTCTCGCAGACCAGGCCAAGGATCTCCTGGGCGACAACGCCGACAAGGTCAAGGACGTCATCGACGACGCCGCCGAGGCCGTCAAGGAGAAGACGCCCGACCAGGTCGACGGGCTCGTCGACCAGGCCGCCGAGAAGGTCAAGGACGTCATCGACGGACAGTGAGTCGGCCGGAGCTCGGCGACGGGGGACCCTGAACGGGGGTCCGTGCCGTGGGAACATGCGGCGTGGCCCGCACCCGGAGGAACTCCGTCGCCGAGTTCGCCGCCGACCGCCCCGGCGTGGTCGTCACGGTGGTGGTCGTGGCCGGGCTGGTGTTCGCGGCCGGCATCGGGAAGCTGCTCGCCGACCGCCGGGCGGATGCGATCGCCGAGGAACGCGCCGGGCAGGTCGCGGTGCTCCTGGAAGGCTCCGTACCGTCCGAGTACCTGACGCTCAACGCCGGGACCGGTGAGCGCGGCGACGCTCCCGGCCGGCTCGGCGACGCCGCCGACCTCGAGAGCGTCGTGGCCGGCTCGCAAGTGGCCTTCCTCCGGTTCCAACCCGACGGCTGGTGGTCGGCATTCGCCGAGCGGTGCGTGGTGGCCGAGGTCCGCGCCGACGACCTCGTCGTCCGCGTCGAGAAGCTGGCCTGCGCTCGAGTTCCATCACCCCCGGACGCGCCCTGAGGGGGATCGCGGAAGGGTGTCCTAGGGTGTCGACCATGGCCGAGCCGACCGACCCCGACCTCAAGATCCGCTCCCACGACGTCACCGACTTCCCCAACCGGGCCCCGGCGCGGGCCATGCTGCGGGCGATCGGCATGACCGACGACGACTGGGACCGCCCCCAGATCGGCGTGGTGTCCTCCTGGAACGAGGTCACCCCCTGCAACATGCCGCTCGACCGGCTGGCCAAGCGATCCAAGGACGGGGTGCGGGCCGCCGGCGGGTTCCCCGTCGAGTTCTGCACGATCGCCGTGTCCGACGGCATCTCGATGGGCCACGAGGGGATGCGGGCCTCGCTCGTCTCCCGTGAGGTGATCGCCGACTCGGTCGAGACGGTCCTGCACGCCGAGCGCTTCGACGGCATGGTCACCTTCGCCGGCTGC
>SXMI01000035.1 GCA_005777415.1 Actinomycetota bacterium
ATCGGCACCGATATGTTCGCTGCCGATGTTCGTTCCTCCCACGAGTGCCGTGTGTCCATCCACGACGATGTCCTTCCGTTGATTGCGAAAGTTGAGATGGAACGGGTTGCGGATGCGCCCAGACGTAGGTGACCGGCAGCTGCTGCAGCGCGGCGAGGCGCACCGCGGGGCGCATGTAGTCGCTGAACACGAGGAACGTCCCGCCGACGGGCAGGACGCCGCCGTGATCGGCCGCGCCGACCAGCAGGGCACCCATGGCGTGCTCCCGGATCCCGAAGTGGATCTGCTCGCCCTCCGGCACGCCGGCGGCCAGGACGGGGCGGCCGGGGAGCTCGGTCCCGGTGTTGCCGGTGAGATCGGCCGCACCGGCGAGCAGGCCGGGGACGTTGCCGATCATCGAGGTCACGCAGGCCTGCGAGGCCACCCGCGTGGCCGGCGAGTCGTCGGGCCCGAACGTGGGCAGTGCGGCCTCCCAGCCGGGCAGGCCGGTCGCACCCTGACAGGCCTCCCACTCGGCGGCCCGGTCGGCGAGGACGACCCGGGAGCGCTGCTCCCAGTCCTCCCGCTGCACCGCCCCGCGGCGTCCGGCGGCCCGGTACATCTCGAGCACCTCGGCGGGCACGTGGAACGTCTCGTCCGGCGGGAGGCCCATGGCCTCCTTGGTCCGGCGGATGTCGTCCTCGGAGAACGCGAGCCCGTGCGCCGCCGGGTCGTCGGTGTGGTCGGGCGAGGGCGTGGCGATGTGGGTCCGGAGGATGACCAGCGAGGGTGCGTCCTCGACGGCCGCGGCGGTGCGCAGGCCGTCCTCGATCACATCGAGGTCCTCGCCCGCCTCGCCGAGCTCGAGCACGTGCCATCCGTAGGCCCGGAACCGGCCGGCGGCGTCGTCGGTCAGCGCGAGCTCGGTCGGCCCGTCGATGGACACATGGTTGTCGTCGTAGACGTAGACGAGTCGACCGAGGCCGAGGTGGCCGGCGAGCGACGCGGCCTCGTGGCTGATCCCCTCCTCGAGGTCGCCGTCGGAGACGAACGCCCAGATGCGGTGGTCGCACACGTCGGGGCCGAACCGGGCCCGGAGGTGCTGTTCGGCGACGGCCATCCCGACGCCGTTGGCGAACCCCTGTCCGAGGGGCCCGGTGGTCACCTCGATCCCGACGGTGTGACCTCGCTCCGGGTGTCCCGGGGTCAGCGACCCCCACTGCCGGAACTCCTCGAGGTCGCTGAGCTCCAGGCCGTATCCGGTCAGGTGGAGCATGGCGTACTGGAGGATCGAGGCGTGTCCGCAGCTGAGCACGAAGCGGTCGCGGTCGGCCCAGTGGGGGGCAGCGGCGTCGTAGCGCATGACCCGGGTCCACAGCACGTGGGCCAGCGGGGCGAGGGCCATCGCCGTGCCCTGATGGCCGGACCGCGCCCGCTGGGGAGCGTCCATGGCCAGACCGCGGATCACGTCGATCCCCAGTCGCTCGAGCTCCGGCGTCGGCTCGGTCCCCACGGTGGTCTCCTGTTCGTGCGAGTGCCTCCGACCCGAGGTGGGCGGACGACGGGGCGACAGTAGCAAGGGTCAGTGCAGCGACCCGACGGCGAGACCGCCATCGCCCGGTCGATGCGCGGCGCCGTGAGCGCGAACGAGCGCGCCGACCGTCCGCAGCCCCCAGGCCGGCGCGCCCCGGGTCGACTCGGACAGGATCGCCGCGTCGCTGCTGGAGTGGTCGCTCGCCCGGGTCCGACCGTCACCGATCAGGACCAGGGCCGCCGACCGGGACGCCTCGTCGAGCGTCCTGACGAGGTCGATCTCGGCGGCGGGGCGATCGACGAGCGCGAAGCGCACTGTGGCCCCCGGTTCCGGCGCGTCGGCCACGGCCAGGCCCGTGTCGCCGATGCGGAGTCGGACCGCCAGGACGTCCCCGCCGGGGTCGTCGGTGCCGGTGGGGGACCCTGCGGCGACCACGAGGGCGAGTGCGAACTCGGCGCGCTCCCGGCGGGACTCGTCGAGCTCCGCCACCGATCGGAGGGCGGCGTCCGCCGCCGGCAGTCCGGACAGGTGGGTGATCCGACCGCCCTCCCGTCCGGTCACGACCCATGAAGGGCCGAAGGGTTCCGCGCCCCGGGCGGACCGAACCGACAGCGAGCCCGCTTCCAGGGCCACCCCGACCGCCCCGTCCGTCACCACGCCGTCGTCGGCGAGCAGCCGGTTCGATCCGGGACGGTGCCCCGCCCCGACCAAACCGGCGAGCACCGTCGAGCCGGGTGCGAGGGAACCGGTCAGCACCTCGAGCCCCGGCAGGTCCAGGCTGAACGGGTCGGCGAGGAGGAACAGGTCGACGGGGTCCGGGCCGAGGGACCGGAGGCCTGCCGCGGGGTCGGCCGGATCGAGTCGCAGCGGGGTGCACCGGCGACCCCACAGCGCCATCATGGCCAGCGCCGCACGGCCGTCGGCCTGCCGGCCTCCGCCGAGCACACCGGAGGCGACGGCCCCCACGACGGCTCCGGGGCGGAGGAGCTCCCGGGCGGCGGCGACGACGTCCTCGAGTGCCCCGTGGAGCGGAGGTGTGCAGGTGACGGCGAGCAGGTCGGGGGCCGCGCCGGTGTCGGTCACCGCCTCCAACAGCGTGCCGGCGCACTCCCCGAGCGCCTCCGCGGCGACGGGGTGCTGCGACAGCGACGCCGTCGCCCGGAGCGTCACCCGACGGGTTCGAGCAGGGTGTAGGGGACGCTGATCACGTGCCCCTGATCGATCCGGCACCGGGCCTGGACGGTGCCGGCCCGGGGGTAGGTCAGGTTCGCCCTCACGAGCTGGCGACCGAACCGGCCGGGCTCCACCTGCAGGGGCTGGACGTTCCGGGCGACCTCCTCGCCGGCCTCGTCGGTGAAGACGACCTCGAGGACGCCCCGACCGTCCTCGCCGGCGGGGCAGTGGACGAGCACCACGAGGTGCGGGTCGACGGTGATCGGGAAGGGTGCCGGAGCCGGGGCGGAGAACTGCACCCCACGGAGGTCGATGCGGGTGGCCGGTCCCGGCACCTGACGCATCTCGATGTCGTCGATGAACAGGGCGGCCACGATCTGCACCGTTGCAGACTAGAGCGGGCACGACTGCTGGCCGGACCCGGCGAGCGCGCCCGTCTAGGTTGCTGGCGTGTCGACGACGACCTCCGAGGACGAGTCCAAACGCCGCCTCCGGCCCCACGGGATCCCGTTCCCACCGGAGGAGCTCGCCGGGGACCCGGCGGCGGCCGTCGCCGCCGCCGATGCGATCGGTCACCCGGTGGTCGTGAAGCTCTGCGGTGAGGCCGTGGCCCACAAGTCGGAGCGGGGTCTGGTGCGGGTCGGACTCGGCGACGCCACCGCCGTGCACCTCGCCGCCTCCGAGCTGCTCGAGGCCGCCCGACCCGAGGACCTGGCGACCGGGGTGCTGGTGGCGCCCGTCGTCCGCGGCCACCGCGAGCTCATCGCCGGCCTGGCGACGGACCCGACCTTCGGACGGACCATCGTGGTCGGCATCGGAGGCGTCCTCACCGAGGCGCTCGCCGATGTGAGCGTCCGGCTCCTCCCGATCGGCCGGGACGATGCGCTCGACATGCTCGACGGGCTCCGCAACCAGGCGCTGCTCGGCGAGCTGCGCGGTGAGCCACCCGTCGACCGTGACGCCGTGGCCGATGTGTTGGTGGCGCTCGGCGAGTTCGCCGCCACCGCTCCCGACGTGGTGTCGGTCGACCTCAACCCGCTGATCGTCCAGGACGGCCTGCCGGTGGCGGTGGATGCACTCGTCGAGGTGGCCGAACCCGGTGAACCGTCAGCACCGATGCTCGCCGCGTCGACGATCCGGACCGCCGACGATCGGTTTCCCGCGCTGTTCGAACCGGCCGGGGTCGTCGTCGCCGGCGCCTCGACCCACCCGGGCAAGTTCGGCTTCGTGAGCCTCCACAACCTGCTCGCTGCCGGCTTCCCGGGTCGGATCGCCGCGACCAACCGCGACGGGGCCACGGTGCTCGGCATCGAGTGCGTCCCCGCCCTCGACGACCTGCCGGCGGGCAGCGCCGACCTGGTGTTCGTCTGCACGCCCCAGGGAGCGGTTCCCGAGGTGCTGCGTCAGGCGGCCGCCATCGGGGTGCGGGTCGCCTTCCTGGCCTCGGCCGGTTACGGCGAGGCGGGGGAGGAGGGCCGGCGGGAACAGGCCGAACTGGTCGCGCTCTGCGAGGAGCTCGGGATCCTGCTGATCGGCCCGAACGGACAGGGCGTCGTCTCGACGCCGGCGTCGCTCTGTGCGCAGATCGTGGCGCCGTACCCACCCGCCGGTGGCATCAGCGTCGTCAGCCAGTCGGGGAACCTCGTCTCGAGCTTCCTGAACTGGTCGTGTGTCAGCGGGGTGGGGATCGCCCGGGCGCTGTCGGCCGGGAACGCCGCGGCGACGGGCGTCGCCGAGGTCCTGGAGTACTACGCGGCCGATCCCGCCACGACGGTGGCCCTGGCCTACATCGAGGGGATCGCCGACGGCTCCCGGTTCGTGGCCGGTCTGCGGGCGGCCTCGGCGGCGAAGCCCGTGGTGGTGCTGAAGGGCGGGGTGACGGCGGGCGGCGCCCGTGCCGCAGCCAGCCACACCGGTTCCCTCGCCACCGACGACACGACCTTCGAGGGGGTCTGCCGGCAGTTCGGTGTGAGCCGGGCCCGCACCGCCGAGGAGGCGTTCGACGCGGCCGCCACGTTCGCCACCCAACCGCTCCCGACCGGTGGGCGGGTCGTGGTCGTGACCACGGTCGGGGGCTGGGGTGTGATCGCCGCCGATGCGATCACGGCCCATCCCGACCTCGAGCTGATCCGGCTGCCCCAGGAGCTCCTGGCCTCCATCGACGAGCTGCTCCCGCCCCGCTGGAGCCGCAACAACCCCGTGGACCTGGCCGGTGGCGAGACCCGGGACACGGTGCCGGCGGTGCTCGAGCTGGTGGCCTCGCACCCGGACGTGGACGCCGTCGTGTTCCTGGGCCTCGGCATCCAGTCGAACCAGGCCCGACTGCTCCGCGGGGGGAGCTTCAGCGACGACGAGGACGTCCGTCGCATCGTGGCGTTCCACGAGCGCCAGGACGAGCGCTACGCGCGGGCCGCTGCCGAGGTGTCGGACTCGACCGGGACCCCGATCCTGACCGCGACCGAGCTCGCGGTGGCGTTCCCGGACAACGCCGGGCCAGCGGCGGTGCGCTCCACCGGCCGCCTCTGCTACCCGTCGGCCGAGCGGGCCGTCGCCGCGTTGGGGCACCTCGTCCGGAGAGCACGCCACGAGGCCGGTTGTCCGCTCCGGTGAGCACGGATGGGTTCGAGGAGCCACCGGCTCCCGTCGTCCGGATGCGGACCTCGAAGCGGACGCGCCCCTCGGGCCGCACTGCAGCGGTGCTCGGACTGCTGGGCACCGTCGGGGCGCTCGTCTGGATCCTCACGGGTCCGGCGGTGGACGTGGCGTCGTCGTCGGGCCCGTCGTCCGGAACGTCGTCCGGAACAGGCGGCACACCGCTGGCATCGCTGCGCCGGGTGCCCCGGTGGGCGACGGCGACCGTGGGGGAGCGAGCCCTGGCCCAGGCGGTCGGACCGGTGGTCTCCGAACTGCCCGAGGCCTCCTGCCTGGTCGTCCGGGACGCCGGTCGCACGATCGCGGCCCGAGACCCCGACGAGGTGGTGGTTCCCGCCTCGAACCTCAAGCCGCTGACGGCCACCGCCGCCGTGGAGCTCCTCGGCGCCGAGACCAGGGCGGCCACGACCGTCGTGGCCGGGAGCGCTCCGGTCGACGGCGTGCTCCGGGGGGACCTGACGATCGTCGGGGGAGGGGACCCGGTCCTCACCACGGCCGGCTACGAGCCCTACGAGGGGATTCCCCGCGAGCTGCTGACCTCGTTCGAGTCGCTGGCGGACGCCATCGCCGCCACGGGGATCCGTGAGGTGACCGGATCGGTCATCGGCGACGACACCCGCTACGACGATCTCCGGACCGCTCCGGGGTGGCGCCCCGGCTACCTGGCCGATTCCCAGGTGGCCCCGCTCTCCGCCCTCGTCGTCGACGACGGCGCACCCTCGCCGGCGACGGTCGACCCGGCCACCCAGGCCGCCACGGTGATGACCGCGCGGTTGCAGGAGCGTGGCGTTCGGGTGGCCGGAGCACCGCGTCGGGGAGTGGCGCCGGACGGTGCCACCGAACTGGCCCGCATCGAATCCCCGACCGTCGCACAGCTCGCCGAGGGACTGGTTCGGTTCTCCGACAACACCACCGCCGAGCTCCTCGTCAAGGAGATCGGACGGCGCGTGCGGGGCGAGGGCAGCACGGCGGCGGGGACCTCGGCGGTGCTGGAGTGGGCCAGGGGTGTGGGACTGCCGGTGGGCGGGGCGGTGCTCGCCGACGGGTCCGGACTGTCCCGGGACAACCGGCTGAGCTGCTCGACGATGGTCGCGGTACTCGAGCGCTCCGGTCCGGACGGGCCGCTCGCCGGTTGGCTCGCCCGACCCGGACGGGCCGGAACGCTCGACGACCGCATGGTCGGGACGGACCTGACCGACAGGGTCCGGGCCAAGACCGGCTCGCTCGACGGCGTGCGGTCCCTGTCCGGTTGGCTGGATCTGCCCTCGGGACGGGTCGTCGCCTTCGCCGTGGGAGCTGTCGCAGACGGCGCCTCCACCTCGGTCGGGCTGGAGTCGATCGAGGAGCGGATCCTGGCGGGAACGCTGGGCTACCCGGCGGTTCCCGACCCGGCGGCGCTGCGCCCGCGGCGGCCCTCGCCGTCATGAGCGACGCCGTCCGGCGGCTGCCGGTGTTCCCGCTCGGTTCGGTCCTCCTCCCGGGCATGATCCTGCCCCTGCACGTGTTCGAGGAGCGATACCGGGTGCTGGTCGCCGACGTCCTGGCCGCCGACGTGGCGGAGTTCGGGGTGACGCTGATCGAACGGGGGAGTGAGGTCGGCGGGGGTGACGTCCGAGCCGACGTGGGATGCCTCGCCCGGGTGCTCGAGGCGGCTGCCACCGACGACGGCCGCTGGGCGCTCGTCACCGTCGGCACGGAACCGTTCGCGGTCGAGGAGTGGCTCCCCGATGATCCGTACCCGTGTGCCCGGATCAGTTCGCTCGAGGACCTCGACCTGCCGCCGGCGGACGCCGCCGACCGGCTCGTGGTCCTGGCGGCCGCGCTCCGGCGCTGTGCGGCGCTCGCCACCGAGCTCGGGGCCTCGGGTTCGGTGGACGTCGAACTGAGCGAGGACCCGTGGCTGGCGACCTTCCAGGCGGCGGTCCTGGCGCCGATCGGCGCCCTCGACCGCCAGCGGGTGCTGCGGACCCGCTCGGCGGTCGAGCGCCTCGCCCGGGTGGAGGAGTTGGTGGCCGAGCAGTCGCTGCTGCTCGACGGCCGGCTGCGACTGGGGTCGACCGACGACCCTGGGCCGCTCGGGTGAGCGATCCCGTGTGGCCGCGTCGGCGGTCCCGACGAGTGGTAGAAACATCGGACGCAGGAGGTCGAGCGATGAGCGACACCCAGCCCCGCCGAGGGGCCGATACTGATCGACGGGGTGGACGCAGCGACCTGCGTCGCGGTGCGGTCGCCGAGGCCACGGAGTTCAAGGACCTCGTCGTCGCGTACGCCCGTCAGGAGACGGTCGAGCCGCTGCGCAACCTCGGCCACGATCTGGCCTTCGGCATCTCCGGGGCGGTGTGCATCGCCACCGGCATCCTCTTCGCCATGCTGGCATTGCTCCGGGGACTCCAGGAGATCAGCATCTTCAACGACCCGTCCGAGGTGGCGGGCGGGAGATTCTCGTGGGCTCCCTATACGATCGTGGCCGTCGTCGGCACGATCGTGGCGGCGATCTTCCTGCGGCAGCTGGTGCGCTTCGTCCAGCGGCGACCGCAGCGCTGAGGACGTCGAGGCAGAGGAGCACGCTCGTGACACAGCACGCCAGCACCACGGAACCGGCGATCGGCCGTGACGACCTGAAGGCCAAGCTCACCGACATCCAGGGCGAGACCCGGGAGCAGGTCGAGGGGGTCCGCAACCAGCTGCTCGCCGCCGGCGTCCTCGTGACCCTGCTGGTGCTGGTCGTGGCGTTCGTCCTGGGTCGCCGCGCCGGACGGCGGTCGTCGGCGGTCATCGAGGTGCGTCGGGCCTGATGCTCCGACGACTGACCGAACGGGCGGTCCACTGGGTCTTCGGCGACGGGCTCGGCGCCGACCTGGCCGCCCGGGGGGCGGGGTTCCTGGCCGAGGGCCTGCGGGATGCCGTCGACCGGCCGCCGCAGGACCTGACCGGTGTCCGTCTGCGCCCCGGGGAGGCGTACCTGGTGGTGGCTCGGCCGCCGGCGACCCGCCGCCAGCGCCGCCTCGCCGCCCGACAGCGCGGCCTCGCCGAGCGGGATCGTCACCTGAGTCGGCCGAGCCGCCGTCAGCTGCGCACCGCCCGCCGCCTGTCACGGGTCCAGCGCCGCTCGGACCGCGCCCGGCCCGGTTCACGTCGGGCCCGCAGGCTGGCCGCCGCTGAACGGACGGCCGGTGAGCGGTTCGACAAGGACCTGGCTCCGACCCGTCGCCAGCAGGCCGTCCGGACGCAGCTGCTCGAGGTCACCCGGGAGCTGGACGAGTCGCGGGCCGCCAGCTTCGACGCCGCCCGGGAGCGCCGTTCCCGTCGGCGCCGTCGACCCGCAGACCGCTTCTACGCCTGAGGTCCCGTTGCGGATCGCTGCGGGTGTGTGGGCCGGTCGCCGGCACGCGAGACTGCCCGCCGTGAAGGTGCGTCTCCGCAACCCGGAACGAGAACTGGAGGTCCCGGGCCCGGCCCTGGTGTCGGTGGTCCTCGAGCGTCTCGGGATCAACCGTGAGTCGGTGCTCGTCATCCGCAACGGCACGATCGTCCCCGGCGACGAGCGGGTGGAGGACGACGAGTCGATCGAGGTGCGCCCGGTGATCTCGGGCGGTGCCGGGTGAAGGCGGTCCGCTCGTGAAGTGCACCGTCTGCCGAGGCGCAGCGTTGGTGGACCTCCGCCGTCACAACGCGGCCTTCTGCGGCGAACACCTGAGCAGGTTCTGTCGGGACCAGGTGACTCGAGCGATCGAGGACTTCGACATGCTCGCCCCCGGCGACCGGGTGCTCGTGGCCGTGTCGGGAGGGAAGGACTCGCTGGCGCTCTGGCACATCCTCGGCGAGCTGGGCATCGAGGCCGATGGGTTCAGCATCGGGCTCGGCATCGGTGGGTACAGCGAGGCGTCGACGGAGTGCACCCGCCGGTTCGCGGCCGAACACGGACTCCACCTGCTCGAGTGCGACCTGCGGGAGCGCTTCGGCACGGACGTCCCGACCGCAGCAGCGGCGGCGAAGCGCGTGCCCTGCTCGGCCTGTGGGCTGTCGAAGCGGCATCTGTTCGACAGCGCGGCGGTCGAGGGCGGCTACGACGTCGTGGCGACGGGCCACAACCTCGACGACGAGGCGGCGGTCCTGTTCGGCAACGTGCTGCACTGGCACACGGAGTACCTGGCCCGTCAGGCGCCCGTGCTCCCGGCGGCCCACGGGTTCCCGCGGAAGGTCAAGCCGCTCGTCCGCCTCGCCGAGCGGGAGACCGCGGCGTACTGCATCGTGAACGGGATCGACTACCAGGTGGAGGAGTGCCCCATGTCGGCGGGCAACCGTCACCTGGGGTACAAGGAGGCGCTCGCAGACCTCGAGCTGCGTTCGCCGGGGTCCAAGGCGTCGTTCTACTTCGGTTACCTCCGGGAGGCCGCCGACCGGTTCCGCTCCGACGGTTCCGCCGGCGAGCCCGACGGGCCGGTGCCCTGCGGTCGGTGCGGGGCCCCTTGCTCGGGCGAGATCTGCTCCTTCTGCCGCCTGCTCGACCGGGCCGGCGCGGCACCCCTCGCCGTCGACGGCCCACCGGTCGCCGTGCCCGTTCGACTGGGACGGAGCGATCAGCCCGTTGCCCCGCACCCCGGAGCGTCTGCGTGAACGGGGACCTGGGCGACGACGCCGGCATCCCGGCCGAACCCGGGCCGTCGCCACGGCCGACCGAGGTTGCCCCGGCGGCGCTCAGGGTGGGTGACCTGGTCCAGTTCGTCGATGTCAAGGGCCGGCGCTACCAGGCGACCCTCCGGCCGGGCGGTCAGTTCCACTCGCACGCCGGGTTCGTCGAGCACGACGACGTGGTGGGGCTCCCCGACGCCAGCACGGTGCTGACGACGAAGGGCCAGCGGCTGGTGGTGGTCCGCCCGACCCTGTCGGACTTCGTGTTCAAGATGCCCCGCGGTGCCCAGGTGATCTACCCCAAGGACCTGGGCCCGATCCTGATGCTGGCGGACATCGCACCGGGCGTCCGGGTGCTCGAGAGCGGCGTGGGGTCGGGGGCGCTGTCCATGGCGATGCTCCGGGCCGGAGCGGAGGTCGTCGGCTACGAGATCCGCGAGGACTTCGCCGAGCGGGCGCAGGCGAACGTCGACCGGTTCGCCGGCGAGCTGGCCGCGGACCGGTACCGCATCGAGCTGCGGGACTGCTACGAGGGCATCGACGAGCGTTCGGTGGATCGGGTGGTGCTGGACCTCCCGGAACCCTGGCGAGTGGTGCCCCACGCCGTCGAGGCCCTCCGTCCGGGCGGGATCCTGTTGGCGTACACGCCGAGCACGGTGCAGGTGTCGCAGGTCCGGGACGCGATCGCCGAGGCGCCGTTCTTCGACGCATCGACGCTCGAGGTCATGCAGCGCGGCTGGTACGTGGAAGGGGCGGCGGTCCGACCCGACCACCGCATGGTCGGGCACACCGGGTTCCTGACGGTGGCCCGACGGCTCGCGTGAACCCGCTCGACCTGCTCATCCTGGCGGCGGCCCTCGTCGCCGTCGTCGCCGGGTGGCGGATGGGGTTCCTGGCCCGGGCCTTCGGCTGGGCCGGGGCCGGTGTGGGTGTGGTGGCGGCGCTGGTGCTGGTGCCGAGGCTCGTGGAGCGTCTCGATCTGGAGTCGCGGGCCGTCGTGGCCGTCACGAGCGCCCTGGCGGCCCTGGCGCTGGTGACGCTCGGCCAGGGCGTCGGCGCAGCGATCGGGGCGAGGATGCGTCCGGGCGCGTCGGTGCCCCACTGGCGACTGCTCGACGCGGCCGGGGGCGCCGCACTCGGCATGTGCGTGGTGGCGGTCCTCGTCTGGCTGCTCGTGCCCGTGCTGGCCCGCACCGACGGGTGGACGGCGAGCCTGGCCCGGAACTCGAAACTCGCCGAGCTGGCGGCCAGGTACCTCCCGGAGCCGCCGCCGGTGCTCGACGAGTTGCAGCGCCGCCTGGAGACCGGCGACTTCCCGGAGCTCTTCGCGGATCTGGAGCCCGCACCGGAGCTCCCACCGCCGCCCGAGGGTTCTGCGATCGACGCCGCTCAGCTCGCGTCGCTCGCCGCGGGGGTCGTGCGGGTGGAGGGAGAAGCCTGCGACTCGCTGCAGACCGGGAGTGGGTTCGCCATCGCTCCCGGGCTGGTGGTGACCAACGCCCACGTGGTCGCCGGGACCGGCCGCAGCGAGCTGGAGACCCCGGACGGTCGGCGGGGCAGCGGCCGGGTCGTGGCGTTCGACCCGAGCATCGACCTGGCTGTCGTGGCGACCGATCTCGAACTGGAGGTCCTGCCCACCGGAACGGCGGCGGTGGGCGACACCGGACTCGTCCTCGGGTTCCCGGGCGGTGGCCCCCTCGACCCGTCGCCCTTCGCCGTGGGCGAGCTGCTCCGGGCGAGAGGGCTCGACATCTACGACCGGGCGCAGGTGGAGCGGTCGCTGGTCGTGCTCGCCGCCGAGCTGGCGCCGGGCGACTCGGGGAGCGCCGTCGTCCGGGACGACGGCAGGGTCGTGGCGGTGGCCGTGGCCATCGCCCCGGACCGGCCGGGCGTCGCCTATGCGCTGCGGGTCGAGGACGTGCTCGACGACCTGGAGCGTGTCTCCGGGCCGGTGGACACCGGAGCGTGCCTGGCCTGAGTCGGAGGGCGCGAGTGTGCCGGCCGGTAGGGTTCGTGCATGAGCGACCCCCAGCATCCTCCCGTCGGCGACGAGCCCACCGCCGTGTCCGGCGAACCCGTCACCGGAGGTGAACCGACCACCGCCATGCCCGCAGTCGACCCCTCGGGTTCGGGAGGGGCGAATGTCCCACCGCCGGTCGCCGGCGACGGGAGCGGGGGCGGCCCCACGGGGGTTCCGGCCTGGGCCTGGGTAATCGTCGCCGCGATCCTGCTGGTGGGTGGCGGGATCGCGTTCGCCGTGACTCGGAGCGGTGGAGGGTCGACGACCACGACGGTCCCGGCGACCACGGAGCGTCCGACGTCATCGACGCCGCCGACCTCGAAGGCCCCCTCGACCACGCGCCCGACGACCACCACCCGCCCGACGACCACCACATCGTCGAGCACAACGACGACCACGACGAGCACCACGACGACGAGCACCACTCCGCCGCTGACGCTGTCCACGGCTCCCGACAGGCTGGCGCCGCCGTGATCTGCGGCCAGCGACGGGGTGACCTACGGCCGGTCGACGTCCTCAGGAACGAAAGCCGCCCGAACCTCAGCCCGGTCGGCTGCGTTCGGTAGGGCGAGGGTTCACCGGCGGACGGTCGTTCCGGCCGCCGGTCGGATCACTCCTCGTCGGACTCGATGTAGATGCACTCGCCGGGGCACTCCTCGGCGGACTCCACGACACCCTCGATCTCGCCGGGCGGGATGATGGCGATGCCCTCGGCGCCGCCCGGGTCGGAGAACACCTTGTCGCCCTCCTTGACGTAGGCCAGGCCGTCGTCGAGGAGCGTGAAGACTGCGGGGGAGATCTCCTCGCAGAGACCGTCGCCGGTGCAGAGATCCTGATCGATCCAGACCTTCAGGGCCATGTGCTGTGACCTGCCTTGTGTGAGCCGGCGCTCGCCGGGGGGAGTGACACCCGGAGTGTAGCCACAGGAGGAATTTCCACGGAACCCGGGTGGGAAATTCGCCGCGCGCCGGAGGAGGCGACCGGACGGTGGCACTCCGGCAGGTCCCCGCCGGGGTAGAACGACAGGGTGCGGTCGAGATCGGCTGCCCAGTCGAGGGGGTCACCCGTGAACGAGGACGACGTCGACCGAACGGTACCCGCCGAGGATGCGGACCTGCAGGCGCAGGTCCGCGAGCTCGAGGACGAGGTCGCCTCGCTGCTCCGGCGCCTGCAGGACGGGCCCAAGCGGGTCCGCACGCTCGAGGAGCGGCTCCTCGAGACCAAGGGCCAGCTCGCCCAGGCGGTGAGCCAGAACGAGAAGCTCACCGCCACCCTCCGAGAGGCCCGCGACCACATCGCCGCCCTCCGTGAGGAGGTCGACAAGCTGACCCAGCCGCCGGCGGCGTACGCCACGTTCCTCGGTCGCAACGACGACGGCACCGTCGACGTGCAGGCCGCCGGGCGCAAGATGCGCGTCCAGGTCTCGCCGGGTGTGGAGGTGGACGCGCTCGAACGCGGCGCCGAGGTCGTCCTCAACGACGCGTACAACGTGGTGCTGGCCCGCACCCCTGAGGGGTCCGGTGAGACCGTCACGCTGGTCGAGGTCCTCGAGGACGGCCTTCGAGCCCTGGTCGTGGGTCGGGCCGACGAGCAGCGTGTGGCGGAGCTCGGTGACTCGCTGCGCCGGGGCCGGCTGAGGAGCGGGGACGTCCTGCTCGTGGACCCACGCAGCGGCGTCCTGCTCGAACGGCTCCCGCGTCCCGAGGTTGAGGAGCTCGTGCTCGAGGAGGTGCCCGACATCTCCTACGAGGACATCGGCGGCCTCGACGTCCAGATCGAGCAGATCACCGATGCGGTGGAGCTCCCGTTCCTGCACCAGGAGCTGTTCGCCGAGTACGACCTTCCCGCCCCCAAGGGGATCCTGCTCTACGGCCCCCCGGGGTGCGGCAAGACCCTGATCGCCAAGGCGGTCGCCAACAGCATGGCCAAGAAGGTGACCGAGGCGACCGGCCGGTCGGCGCGCAGCTTCTTCCTGAACATCAAGGGGCCGGAGCTGTTGAACAAGTACGTGGGGGAGACCGAGCGCCACATCCGCCTGGTCTTCCAGCGGGCCCGGGAGAAGGCCGCCGAGGGCGTGCCCGTCATCGTGTTCTTCGACGAGATGGAGTCGCTGTTCCGGACGCGGGGGACCGGCATCTCCTCCGACATGGAGGCGACGATCGTCCCGCAGCTCCTCGCCGAGATCGACGGGGTGGAGACGCTCCGGAACGTGATCGTGATCGGCGCCTCGAACCGGGAGGACCTGATCGACCCGGCCATCCTCCGCCCCGGCCGCCTCGACGTGAAGATCAAGATCAACCGGCCCGACGAACAGGCCGCGGCGCAGATCTTCGGGAGGTACCTCACCACGACCCTGCCGCTCGACGGCTCGGAGGTGGCGGAGCTGGGCGGGGGCGATCCCGACAAGGCCGTGCGCGTGATGATCGAGCGCACGGTGGAGGAGATGTACCGGGACGACGAGGCCAACCAGTTCCTCGAGGTGACCTACCAGAACGGTGACAAGGAGGTCATGTACTTCAAGGACTTCTCCTCCGGCGCCATGATCGAGAACATCGTCCGGCGGGCCAAGAAGCTGGCGATCAAGCGGGAGCTCGCCGGCGGGCCTCGGGGAGTTCGCACCCAGGACCTGATCGACTCCATCCACCAGGAGTACAAGGAGCACGAGGACCTCCCGAACACGACCAACCCGGACGACTGGGCGAAGATCTCGGGCAAGAAGGGCGAGCGGATCGTGTACGTGCGCACGCTCGTGCACCACGACGAGTCCGAGGACCCCGAGGGCGGTCGCTCGATCGAGCGTGTCGCCACCGGTCAGTACCTCTAGGCCCGGAACATGGCCATCCCCAAGATCCTCGGCATCGAGACGGAGTACGGCATCCTCGTCCGCGGCGCCGGCGAGACGAACCCCATCGCCGCCTCCTCGACGCTCATCAACGCCTACCTGTCCTCGCTCGAGCGCGGCCGCGGCGGTCACCGGACCCAGCGTGTGGGCTGGGACTTCGAGGACGAGTCCCCGGGCGTGGACGCACGCGGCGAGGCGCTGTTGTTGTCGCTCGCCCCGGAGGTCGAGACGCACCTCGTCAACGCCGTGTTGACCAACGGCGCCCGCTACTACGTCGACCACGCGCACCCCGAGTTCTCCTGTCCGGAGACCGCCGATCCGCGCACTGCCGTCGTGTACGACCGGGCGGGCGAGGAGATCCTGGTCCGCTCGATGGCGGCCGCCACCTCGATGCTCCCGGACGGCCACGAGATCGTCGTCTACAAGAACAACTCCGACGGCAAGGGCAACAGCTACGGCTGCCACGAGAACTATCTGCTCGACCGGTCCGTGCCCTTCGGCCGGATCGTCCTGTTCGCGACGCTGCACCTGGTGACCCGACAGATCCTGACGGGTTCGGGCAAGGTCGGCTGCGAGGTGCCGGGGGTCGGCTCCGACGAGGTGCCGTTCCAGATCACGCAGCGGGCCGACTTCTTCGAGGAGGAGGTCGGCCTCGAGACCACCCTCAAGCGACCGATCATCAACACACGTGACGAGCCCCACGCGGACGCCCAGAAGTACCGGCGGCTCCACGTCATCGCCGGCGACGCCAACATGTCGGAGACCGCCACGTTCCTGAAGCTGGGTACGACGGCACTGATCCTGGCCATGGTCGAGGACGACGCCCTCGGCGAGCCGGTGGGTCTGGCCCGCCCGGTCCCCGCCATGCACCAGGTGTCCCGCGATCTGACGCTCGGTCGGACGCTGGAGCTCGACGACGGGACCACGGCGACGGCGCTCGAACTGCAGTTCCGCCTGCTCGGACGCGCCGAGGCGTACGCCGATCGCCACGGGCTCGACTGCCTCGGTTCCGAGGAGGTCGGCCGGGAGGTCCTGGCGTCGTGGCGCTCGGTCCTCGAGGACCTGGAGCAGGACCCCGAGCTGACCGCCGACCGGCTGGACTGGGTGGCGAAGCGTCGGCTCGTCGAGGGGTACCGCCAGCGTGACGGCCTGGACTGGACCGACCCCAAGCTCCGGGCCCTCGACCTGCAGTACCACGATGTCCGACCCCGGTCCTCGCTGGCCCGTCGGGTCGGCCTGCGCCGGATCGTCGGCGACGACGAGGTGGAACACGCCACGGTCGAGCCCCCGGAGGACACCCGGGCGTACTTCCGGGGCCGGTGCCTGGCCCGCTTCTCCGAGCAGGTCGTCGCCGCCAACTGGGACTCGGTCGTCTTCGACACCGGGGACGCAACCCTGCAACGGGTCCCGATGCTGGAGCCGGGCCGCGGGACGCGCGCCCACGTCGGGAACCTGATCGATGCCGCCGACACGGCCGCGGACCTGCTCGAGGCGCTGGGGCGCTGAGCCCGTGGCGCCGCGCCGCCGGGTGCGCCCCCGCTGAGGACGGCGCGCGGTACGGTGACGGCGGAGGTCTCCATGGCAGAGCGTGCACAGAAGAAGAAGCCCGCACCGCAGCGGCAGGAGGAGTTGGTCGAGGAAGCGCCTGCGGCCAGTGACGCCGGCGACCGCATCAAGGCCGACCTCGACGATCTCCTCGACGAGATCGACGAGGTGCTCGAGTCCAATGCCGAGGACTTCGTGAAGTCCTACATCCAGAAGGGCGGGCAGTAGCCCGACCCGGCTGAGGGGCCGTTGCGTCCTCACCGCTAGTCTCGGAACCGTGAGTCTCCCGAGCTTCCCGATCGCCGACGACCCCGGCCCCGACTTCGCAGCGCTGGCCCGGCGGGCCGGGCTGACGCCGGCCCCGGTCGGATCCGTGGGCACGACACCGTTCGAGGTCACCCACGGCACGACGTGTGTGGCGGTTCGCTACGCCGACGGCGTCGTGATGGCCGGTGACCGGCGGGCGACCTCCGGCAACCTGATCTCGCACCGCCACATCGAGAAGGTCTTCCCGGCCGACCGACACTCCGGGGTCGCCATCGCCGGGGCCGCCGGACCGGCCGTCGAGATGGTCCGACTCTTCCAGCTGCAGCTCGAGCACTACGAGAAGGTCGAGGGATCGCCGCTCAGCCTGGAGGGCAAGGCCAACCAGCTGTCGCAGATGGTGCGCAACCACCTCCCGGCGGCCATGCAGGGGTTCGTCGTCGTTCCGATCTTCGCCGGGTACGACACGGCGAGACGGTCGGGACGGCTGTACCAGTACGACCCGACCGGTGGTCGCTACGAGGAGCTCGACTTCGCGTCGACCGGCTCGGGGAGCCTGCAGGCCAGCACGGTGATCAAGCTCGGGTACCGGCTCGACATGGACCGGGACACCACCGTCGACCTGGTGCTGCGGGCCCTCTTCGAGGCGGCGGACGAGGACTCCGCGACCGGCGGCCCGGACCTCATCCGCAACATCTTCCCCGTGGTCGCCACCATCACCGCCGACGGGTTCGACCGGGTCGGGGACGACGACCTCCGCACGAGGTTCGAGTCGATCGTCGAACAGCTCCGCACCGATCGCGGCGGGGTCGAGTCTGGAGGGCTGTCGTGACCGCACCGTTCTACGTGTCACCCGAGCAGGTCATGAAGGACCGGGCGGACTACGCCCGCAAGGGGATCGCCCGCGGCCGCTCGCTCGTGGCGACCGTGGCCGAGGACGGAGTCCTGCTCTGCGCCGAGAACCCGTCCCGGACGCTCCGGAAGGTGTCGGAGATCTACGACCGGATCGGCTTCGCCGGAGTCGGCAAGTACAACGAGTTCGACCAGCTCCGGATCGCCGGCGTCCGGTCCGCCGACCTCAAGGGCTTCGCCTTCAGCCGGGAGGACGTCGACGCCCGGACCCTGGCGAACCAGTACGCCCAGATGCTCGGGCAGGTCTTCACCCACGAGATGAAGCCCATGGAGGTCGAGATCCTCGTCGCCGAGGTCGGCCACGAGCGGGCGGCCGACCAGCTCTTCCACATCCGCTACGACGGCACCCTCGTCGACGAGACGGACTGGTGCGTGCTCGGCGGCGAGGCGGAGGCGATCGGCGAGCGGCTGGCCGCGGCCTGGGACGGGGCCGCGGACCTGGGTGCGGCGCTCCGTTCGGCCGCAACGGCGCTGGCCGGGCCGGACCGGGCGTTGCGCGCCGACGAGCTGGAGGTGGCCGTGCTCGATCGTGCGGCGACCCGTCGGACCTTCCGACGCCTCGAGGACGACGAGGTCGACGCGCTCCTGGTGGGCTGACCGATCGCTCGGGCCGGCTGCTCGGGCCGGTCGCTCAGCGGACGACGTCGAGCAGGCGCAGGGCGTTCGTGGCCCAGGCCGCAAGCGTCACGCCGAGCGGGACTGCGAGGGCGGCCCCGAGCGCCCACCGCATGGTCCGCACCGCGGGGCTCAGGCGGGTCCGGGTCGGCCGGTCGTGGGCGAGTCCGTCCTCGTCGATCGACAGGACGGCTGCGGCCTCCTCGGCCTCGTCGGCGGGCACCAGGACCTCGAGCCAGCCGATGGGGTGCGTCGTCGGAACGAGCTCCCGGCTGCGGATCTGCCACAGAACGCCATGGGCGCCCAGCTTGGCGGCGTAGAGGTCGGCCTCGAAGCGGGTCGAGGCGCTGGCGACCACCACCATGCGCATGGGCGAAGGGTACCGCACGGTCACCGGGTCGAGCCGGGCCGCGGATAGGTTGAGCGGCCATGGACCGCAGGATCTTCGGGCTCGAGAACGAGTACGGGGTCACCTGCACCCAGCGCGGGCAGCGGCGGCTGAGCCCCGACGAGGTCGCCCGGTACCTGTTCCGCCGGGTGGTGTCCTGGGGTCGCTCCTCCAACGTCTTCCTGGTCAACGGGGCCCGGCTCTACCTCGACGTGGGTTCCCACCCCGAGTACGCCACGCCCGAGTGCGATTCGCTCCACGACCTGGTCGCGCACGACAAGGCCGGCGAGATGATCCTGGGTGAGCTGGTCGACTCGGCCGAGCAGCGGCTCACCGAGGAGGGCATCCGCGGCGACATCTACCTGTTCCGCAACAACACCGACTCCGCCGGGAACAGCTACGGCTGCCACGAGAACTACCTGACGAGCAGGGACGACGACCTCTCGCAGTACACCGAGGTGCTCATCCCGTTCCTGGTCAGCCGGCAGATCTACGCCGGTGCCGGGAAGGTCGTGCAGACCGCCCGTGGCGCCCAGTTCTCGATCGCGCAGCGGTCCGAGCACATCTGGGAGGGGGTGTCGTCGGCGACCACCCGGTCGCGGCCGATCATCAACACCCGGGACGAGCCCCACGCCGACTCCGACCGGTACCGACGACTGCACGTGATCGTCGGCGATTCGAACATGAGCGAGTACGCCACGTTCCTCAAGGTCGGGGCCTGCTCGCTGGTGCTGCGCATGCTCGAGGACCCGTCGGTGGTCCTGCGGGACATGACGCTCGAGAACCCGATCAGGGCGATACGGGAGATCAGCCACGACCTCACCTGCACCCGCCGCGTCAGGCTGTCCGACAACCGAGAGATGTCGGCCTTCGAGATCCAGTCCGTCTACCTCCAGCGGGCCCTGCGCTACGCCGAGCACCACGACCTCTCCCCGCAGGAGAAGCAGGCGCTCGACATGTGGGAGCACGTGATGACGGCCATCGAGCGGGACCCGCTGTCACTGGACCGGGAGGTGGACTGGGTGGTGAAGTACCGCCTGGTCGAGGCCTACCGGGAGCGCCACGGCCTGTCGCTCGCCAGTCCGGAGGTCGCCCTGCTCGACCTGCAGTACCACGACATCAGCCGGCGACGGTCGGTGTTCTACAAGCTCCAGGACCGCGGGCTGGTCGAGCGGGTGGTGACCGACGCCGACATCCTGGAGGCGACCGAGACCCCGCCCCAGACCACCCGGGCCCGACTGCGCGGCGAGTTCATCCGTCGGGCCAAGGAGCGCAAGCGGGACTACACGGTGGACTGGGTCCACCTGAAGCTCAACGATCAGGCCCAGCGGACCGTGCTCTGCAAGGACCCCTTCCGCTCCCAGGACGACCGGGTGGACCGCCTGATCGAGTCCCTCTGACCGCTAGCCTCATCCGGTTCGCAGCGATCACCACGGGGGGACAGCGTGCAGGTCACGGGTGGAGTTGAGACGCTCACGGTCACCGGAGCGGATCCCGGCGAGCGGTTGCCGGTGCTGGACGGTGCGGGCGATCCGGTCGTCACGCTGGTCGCCGACCAGGCCGGCAACGCCTTCCTGTCGTTCGTGCCGCCCGATCCGGTGGAGCTCGACGGGCCCGATCGTCTCGCCGAGGCCCTCGTCGCCGGACACGTCCTGCAGCCGGGTCGCTACACCGTCGGCGGGACGCCCGTGGAGGTGCTCGGCGTCGACGACCACCCGGACCCGGGCCGCTACGACCAACCCCTCGAGGCGGGCTACACCTACCTGACCATGCGCGACGGCGTGACGCTCTCGGCCATGGTGCGGTTCCCGAACGAGGACCTGTACGGCCCGGGACCGTGGCCGACCGTCGTGGAGTACTCCGGCTACACGCCCTCCGACCCCGACGCCCCGCAACCGGGCACGATGATCGCCACGCTGCTGGGCTTCGCCGTCGTCGGGGTGAACATGCGCGGGACCGGTTGCTCGGGCGGTGTGTTCGACCTCTTCAGCCCGGCCCAGGCGGCGGACGGCTACGACATCATCGAGATCGTCGCCCGCCAGCCGTGGGTGCTCCACCAGCGGGTCGGCATGGTCGGCCTGAGCTACCCGGGGATCAGCCAGCTGTACGTGGCGGCCACGCGGCCGCCGAGTCTGGCGGCGATCACGCCGCTGTCGGTGATCGACGATCCCTGGCGTCAGCAGTGGCCGGGCGGCATCTACAACTCGGGGTTCACGCGCGCCTGGGTCGCCGCCCGGGACGAGCAGACCCGGGCCGGCGGTCAGGCCTGGGACCAGAAGCGGATCGAGGAGGGTGACGAGATCGCCCGGGCCAACCAGGCCATCCGGACGCAGAACTTCGACTTCGAGCACTACGGGCGCGCCGTCGAGAACTACCGCCGGGAACTCGACGCCCGGCGGGTGAGCGAGCTCATCGACCGGATCGAGGTCCCCGTGTACCTGACCGGGGCCTGGCAGGACGAGCAGACCGGGAGTCGGTTCGCGTCCATGCTCGGACGGTTCGGGTCCTCGCCCGACCGGCGGTTCACGATGTTCAACGGCCACCATCCCGATGGGTACAGCCCGATGGTGATCGGCCGCTGGTTCGAGTTCCTGTCGTTCCACGTCGCCCGGCGGGTCCCGGAGCTCAACGAGATGATCCGGATGTTCGCGCCGAGTCAGTTCGAGGTGGCGTTCGGCTACTCGCCGGAACTGGAGCCGGACCGCTTCACGCACCACGGCGAGGACGTCGAGGCCGCGCTCGAGGAGTACCGGGCCGAACCGACGGTCCGTCTCCTCTTCGAGAACGGCGCCGGCCACGAGGTCCCCGGGGCGACCGCGCACCGGTTCGAAGCTGTGGCCTCGAGCTTCCCGCCGCCCGAGGTCCGGGTCCGCCGCTGGTATCTCGCCACCGACGCCGCGCTCGTCGACCGGCCGGCCGACGAGGAGTCGCATGCGTCCTACGCCGACGACCCCGATGCCGGTGGACTGGCCTACTCCATGGAGCTGCTCTCGGACCTGAACCGGTTCACCTTCCCGGACGTTCCGATCACCTGGACGGCGTTCGCCCCCGAGCACCGGGTGGTCTTCGACACGGAGCCGTTCGAGGAGGCGACCGTCATCGCCGGAGCGGGTCACGTCGACCTCTGGTTCCGGCCCGGCACCGTCGACACCGCCGTGCAGGCCACCCTCACCGAGCTCCGGCCCGACGGACACGAGCAGCGCATCCAGTGCGGCTGGCACCGACCGCAGCACCGCGTCGAGTCGTCGGACGCCGACGAGCTCTGGGTGGACTACACCTTCCTCGCCGAGCACCGCGAGCCGCTCGAGCCGGGTGCCTGGATGCGGTTCCGGTTGCCACTCCATCCGTTCGCGCAGTTGCTCCGTCCCGGGTCGCGACTGCGGCTCCAGCTGTCCACGCCCGGCCGGGACCACCCGTTCTGGTGCTTCGAGAACCCGACCGTGCCCGGGGCGACCCACGACGTCGGCCTGGGGGGCGCCCATGCCAGTGCCCTGGTGCTGCCGGTCTGGCCGGTGGAGGTGGAGCACCCGGCGGATCACCCCGCACCCGGGTCACTCCGGGGCCAGCCGGTGCGGCCGGCGACCGGCGACTGACGTCCCTTCGCTACGGTTCCTCCGTGCCGTCCTTCCGCACCGGTCGCGTCGTCCGGCTCACCTCGAGCCGGCCGGGGCTCCAGCGGATCGTGGTGTCGATCGACGGGGAGGAGCACCCGGCCGTGTCGCTGAGCGGGCTGACGGGCGAGGTCGACGTCGGCGACGAGGTCGTGGTCAACACCACGGCGGTCGATCTCGACCTGGGTACCGGCGGCGACCACATCGTCCACTGGAACCTCGCTCGGACCGGCCTCGACCTGCCCGGCCCGGACCACGTGCTCAAGCTGCGCTACACCAGCCTGCAGGCCGACGCCGGCACCTCCGAGCTGCGGCATCCCGAGTGCGACGAGCCGCTCGACGGGACGCCCGTCGTGGCGTGCACGCTCCACAGCCAGCTCGCCCCGGTGGTCGCCGGGATCCGAGCCGTCGACCCGTCGTTGCGGATCGCCTACGTCCAGACCGACGGGGGAGCGCTCCCGCTCGCGCTCTCCGACAGCGTCGCCGCCCTCCGGGATCGGGCCGAGCTGTGCGGGACGGTGAGCACCGGGAGTGCGTTCGGCGGCGACCTCGAGGCGGTGGGCGTCTCCTCGGGACTCGGTCTGGCGGTGCACGTGCTCCACGCCGACGTCGTCGTGGCGGGGCTCGGGCCCGGCGTGGCCGGGACCGGCACGGCGTTGGGCACCTCGGCGCTCGACGCCGTGGGCGTGATCGACCTGGCCGACTCGCTGGGGGGTGTCCCGGTGCTGTGCGTCCGGGTGTCGGAGGCCGATCCGCGGGAGCGGCACCGGGGCGTGTCCCACCACACCCGCACCGTCGCCCGGCTGACCCACGCCGTCCCGCTGGTCGCAGCACTGCCCGACGGGCCGAGCGGTCTCGACGGGGTGCGTCCGGTCGAGCTGACCCGGGCGCAGCTCGGGTCACTCGATCGTGCCGTCGTCGATCCGGACCACACCTCCATGGGTCGAACGGCCCGGGAGGATCCGGCCCCGAACCGTCACGCGGTGGCGGCCGGTGTGCTCGCGGCCGCGACGGCCATTGCCGGGCGTCACGGCCCGGCCACCCGGGGCCGGGGGAGTCCCTAGACTCCCGGCCGTGGCGGCCAATGACGAGCGCTCGAGTCGACTCCTGAACCTGGTGACGGCCCTCCAGGACACGCGGCGCGGGCTCACCGCCGATCAGGTGCGGGAGCGCGTTCCCGGCTACACCGCATCGGAACACGAGTCGTTCCGGCGGACCTTCGAGCGCGACAAGGACGACCTCCGTCGCATGGGCGTGGAGATCGAGGTGGTGGAGCTGTCCCACCTCGACCCGCCGGTGGCCGGCTACCGGATCCGTCGGGACCGCTACGAGCTTCCGGACCCCGGACTGGAACCCCTCGAACTGGCGGCGCTCGTCGCTGCCACCCAGGTCGTCAAGCTGATCGGCCCCGACCTGACCGACCCCGAGGACGGGTTCCGCAAGCTCGGCGGGTTCGGGGACGGCGAGGCCGACTCCGCCGCCGGCCCGGTCGAGGTCGACGTCCCGGAGGTGCTCGTCGCGGTGTTCGACGCCGTCCTCGACCAGCGGTTGCTCGAGTTCCCGTACCACGAGGTGGACCGGGTCGTGGAGCCGCTCCAGGTCCAGTTCCGCCGCGGTCACTGGTACCTCATCGCCCACGACCGGGCGGTCGAGGATCAACGGACCTACCGGGTCGATCGGATCCCGACGGTCCGCACGGGCGAACCGGGCGGGTTCGAACGCGCCGAGGTCGCAGGTGAGGTGCGGATGCGGCCGTGGGAGTACGGCGAGGGCACCCCCACGACGGTCGTCGTCCGCCTCGACGACGTGGCGGCCGCCGCCCTCCGGGTCGACGAACCGGAGCTCGAGCTCCGTCCGGTCCCCGATGGTTCGTTCGAGGTCACGCTCGACGTGGTCGACGAGCGGGGCCTGTTCCAGTTCCTCGTGTCGTTCCTCGACCGGGCGGAGTTGGTCGGCCCACCGGGGTTCCGCAGCGCGTACATCGCCTGGCTGCAGGGTCGCTCCGATGCCCCGGACGCCGGAGCAGACGATGGGGGCGACTCGTGACTCGACGGATGTCCGCAGCCGAGCGGGCCGAGCGGATCATGAGCATCGTGCCGTGGCTCGTCACCCCGGGCGGTGTCTCGATCAGCGAGACCTGCGCGACCTTCCAGATCGAGCGGGAGGAGTTGCTCGAGGACCTGAGGTTGTTGTTCGTCAACGTCGGCGTGCACCCCTTCACCCCGGATGCCCGGGTCGACGTGTTCATCGAGGAGGAGGACGACACCGTCGAGGTCCTGCTGGGCGACTTCTTCCGTCGGCCGCTGCGTCTGGATGCCGACGAGGCCCTCACGATCGTCGCGGCGGCGCGGGTGCTGATCGCATCGGGGCACGAGGACCCCCACCTCCTCGCCGCCGTCGAGAAGGTCGAACGGGTGCTGGGCAGCGGCGACCGCCTGGTCGCCGTCGAGCTCGGGGCGATCGACCCCGGCGTCCTGGCCGAGGTGCGCAGGGCGCTGGAGGACGGCCTGCAGCTGCGGATCCGCTACCACTCCTTCGGCCGGGACCAGGTCGGTGAACGGACGGTCGAGCCCCACTCGCTGCGGTCCCGTGACGGCCGCTGGTACCTCACCGCATGGTGCACGAGCGCCGAGGAGGAGCGTGTCTTCCGTCTGGATCGGGTGCTCGCGGCCGAGACCCTGGACGAGCCGGTGGTGAGCGATCCCCCCGCGCAGGATGCGCTGTTCGACTTCGCGGCCAGCGGGCGGTCGATCCGGATGGTGCTGGGCCCATCGGACCGGTGGGTGGCCACCCAGTACCCCACGGAGTCGGAGCGCACCCTCGATGACGGCCGGGTGGAGGTCGTGTTGTCGGTCGGATCCACGGCATGGTTGGAGCGGCTGCTCCTGCGCATGGACCCCGACACGGTGGTCGAGGACGCCACCACCGGACTGCCGCTCGACGATGTCCGTCGAGCGGCGGCACAGCGGATCATCGATCGCCACGGGTGAGGGTGGACCACGGCGACCTGTTCGCACCGGTAGCGTGCCGGATCGTGGATCCAGGGCGGAGCGCAACGTGAGGCGGAACCAGACCGGAGGGATCCGCGGGCTCGTCGAGTGGGTGGCCATCGTGGTCGGGGCCGTCCTCGTGGCGCTCCTCGTCAAGACCTACCTGGTCCAGGCGTTCCGGATCCCGTCGTCGTCCATGGAGCAGACGCTGCTCGTGGGTGACCGGGTCATGGTCAACAAGCTCAGCTACCGGCTCGGCGACGTCGCGCCGGGGGACGTCGTGGTGTTCGAACGGCCGACCGGCGCCCCGGGTGGTGCCGACGCTCCCGAGGACCTCATCAAGCGGGTCGTGGCGGTCGGCGGGGACACGGTCCAGACCGTCGACGGCCGTCTGGTCCGCAACGGCGAGCCGGTCGACGAGCCCTACCTGGCGCCGGGCAGCACCACGACCGGGATCGAACAGCCCGTGACCATCCCCGACGGTCAGGTGTGGGTGATGGGCGACAACCGGAACAACTCGAGCGACAGCCGGGTCTTCGGCCCGGTGGACGAGTCGACCATCGTCGGACAGGCGTTCGTCATCATGTGGCCCCCGGGGCGATTCGGCACGCTCTGATCGGCACCGCCGCCGCGATCGTTGCCCGGCGACGGTCAGAGCTCGGCGACGGGTGATTGCTCGGCGAGGTGTCAGGGCTCGGCGAGGTGTCAGGGCTCGGCGAGGTGTCAGGGCTCGGCGACGGGACGGCCCGAGGCGGCGTCGACCATCCGGTCGACGTGATCGGAGTAGAGCCCGTCGACCCACCAGTCCAGGAGCTGGTGCAGCGTCCGGCCGTGCTGGGCGTCCCAGCCCAGCACCCGGCGCTGGAACCTGCGGTAGAGGGCGATGCGACCCGGGTTCCACTCGCTGTGGTGCAGGTTGACGGCGTCGACGGCCGCCGCACGCAGATCGGCGGCGTGCCGTTCGCAGCCGCCGTCGAGCAGACCGACGAACGTGGAGTGCACCAGCACCGAACCGGGGCAGTCCGGGCGCCAGCCGGCGAGCGTGGCGAGGTCGTCGTGGCACAGCCACAGCTGAGCCGTGGCCCCGTGCGCCTCGGCCACCTCGAGTGTCGGTCCGAATGCGGCGGCGTCCTTGACGTCCAGGGACAGCGGCAGGTCGGCCCCCACCGTCCGGTAGAGCTCCTCGAGCGACGGGATGTGGTCGGGGAGCGCCGACCGGTCCACCGAGGCGATGGGGCGCCGACGCAGCCGTCCCCCGACGACCCCGTCGTGGTCGAGCACGGCGACGCCGTCGGCGGTCACCCAGACGTCGCTCTCGAGGCCGGTCGCGCCCAGTCGCACGGCCAGCTCGAAGGCGGCGAGGGTGTTCTCCCGCTCGTGGGCCCGCGCCCCCCGATGGGCGAAGAGCACGGTCCGGCGGCCAGCGTTCGGTAGCGTCACCGGGAGAGTGTGCCGCATGCCGCCGGGGCCCGGGGATCCCTGGGCGGGGTGGGGATCGGGGCCCGTGCCCCCGGGGTTCCGGGTTCTCGAAGGTTTTTTGTCAACCCGTCGGTGGTGGCGTCCGTTAACACCGGGGCACGAAGGGAACGGAGCATCCACATGGCACTGATCAAGGCAACGTGCAGCGACTGCGGCGACGTCGAGCTGCGCTCGAAGGACCTGACGGTCCGGATCTGTGAGGACACCTCCGAGGCCACGTACTCGTTCCGTTGTCCGGTCTGCCGCATGGTCGAGGTTCGAACCGCTGAGGAGCACATCGTCGACGTCCTCCTCGCTGCGGGCGTGCGCTGCACCGAGTGGCACCTGCCGGCGGAGCTCCGGGAGCCGCACCGGGGACCGGCGATCTGCCACGACGACGTCCTCGACTTCCACGACGTCCTGGAGCGCCCCGACTGGTTCGAGACCCTGGCGTCGATGACGCCGAGGAGCTGAGGTGACCCCGGTCCTGATCGCCTGCTGCCTGCTGGTCACGGCGTCGGCCGCAGCGGTGCTGTCGGGCTCGGCGCGGCGGATTCGCTCGGCTGTGGACTCCGTACGGACCGGGACGCACCACGTCGGGTTCCATCACGAACTGCGTCTGGACGCCCGCCGACTGGGCGCTGCACTCGACGATCGCTCCGACCGGTAGCATGCGGCCATGGCCGGGAGCGGCCTGACCGGCTTCCTCCAGAACTTCGGCGGCGGGGAGATCCTGCTCATCGTGCTCGCCGCGCTCGTGATTCTGGGTCCCGACCGCCTCCCGGAGGCGGGACGCAGCATCGGGCGCGCGATCCACAAGGTGCGATCGATGTCCTCCGGGGTGGAGTCGCAGGTCCGGGACGTGATCGACGACCCGGCGATGCAGTCCATCCGTGAGCTCGGCGAGTTCGCCGCCCGCCCGCGTCAGAAGCTGGCCCAGTACGCCCTCGAGGCCGAGGCCGAGGCCCGGGCCGGCACGCAGGCCGCAGCACCGGTCACCCAGACGGCTCCAGGCGCGGAGCCGGTGACCCAGCCGGCTCCCGCCGCCGAGCCGGGGACGGCCGCCGACCGGGAAACCGGCGACGCCGCCCCGGACGGTCCGCCCACGAGCGAGCCCGAGAGCGTCTGACACGTGGCGTCGGTCCTCAAGGGAGCTGAGCGGGACGCGGGGAACATGGCCCTCGGCGACCACCTGGCCGAGTTGCGGACCCGACTGCTCATCTGCGTCGGCACGATCGTCGTCATGATGATCCCGGCCTGGTTCCTCTACCCGTGGATCACCGACGTCCTCAACCAGCCCTACTGCGACGCCGTCCGCAACGTGGAACCCGAGGCGAGCTGCAAGTTCCTCGAGACCAACCTGCTCGAGCCGTTCACCCTGCGACTGCGCATCGCCGGGTACGGCGCCCTGTTCCTGGCCATGCCGGTGATGATGTGGCAGCTCTGGCGATTCGTCGCACCCGGCCTCTACAAGCGGGAGCGGCGCTACGCGCTGGCGTTCACCCTCTCCAGCCTGGCGCTGTTCGCCGCCGGCGCCGCCGTGGCCTACGTGACGCTGACCAAGGCTGTCGAGTTCCTCGTCACGCTCGGCGGGCCGGACGTGGAGATCCGCTCCGGGATCGGGAACTTCGTCAAGTTCTCCATGTTCATGATGTTGGCGTTCGGGGTGGGCTTCCAGTTCCCCGTGCTGGTCGTCGCCCTCCAGATGGTCGGCGTGGTCACCCCCCAGCGGCTGGCGTCCTGGCGACGACAGATCATCGTGGGCATCGTGATCATCGCGGCCGGGATCACACCGAGTGGCGACCCGATCTCCATGCTGGCGCTGGCGGTCCCCATGTACCTGTTCTTCGAGCTGAGCCTGCTCCTCGGCCGCCTGTTCCTCTGGCGCCGGGCCCGCAGGGAGGGTGCGCCCGAGACCGAGCCCGCATCCGTCGACCCGACGCCGTGACGGGTCCCGCCGACGGGCCCCGACGGATCCGTCACGACTTCCCGCTCGACGACTTCCAGGTCCGGGCGATGGAGGCCCTGGACCGGGGCGAGAACGTGCTGGTGAGCGCCCCGACCGGCTCGGGCAAGACGGTGGTCGCGCAGCACGCCGTGAACCTGGCGCTCGACGAGGGGTTGCGGGTGGCGTACACCGCGCCCATCAAGGCGCTGAGCAACCAGGTCCACCGGGACCTCGTCGCCCAACTCGGCCGGGAGGAGGTGGGACTGCTGACCGGCGACCACTCCGTCCAGGCCGACGCCCCGGTCGTCGTCATGACCACCGAGGTCCTCCGGAACATGATCTACGCCCGGTCCGGCGGACTGGACTCGCTCCGCTGGATCGTGCTCGACGAGGTCCACTTCCTCCAGGACGCGTACCGCGGCCCCGTCTGGGAGGAGGTCCTGGTCCACGCTCCCCCGGGGATCGGATTCGTGTGCCTGTCCGCGACCGTCTCGAACGCCGACGAGCTGGGCGAGTGGATCCGGACGCTCCGGGGGCCCACGACGACGGTCGTGAGCCACGTGCGTCCGGTCGAGCTCGAGTCGCTGTACCTGGTGGGGGACCGGAGCGCACCCGAGGACCACCTCCTGCCGGTGCTGATCGACGATCGACCCAACGAGGTCGGCCGGCGTTTCGACGTCGAGGGACGCGACGGTCCCCGGGATCGAGGTCGATCACGCGGGCGTCAGGGGGACCGCCGCTTCCGGACGCCCCGGCGGATCGAGGTCGTGGAACGACTCGCCGCCGAGGGACTGTTGCCGTGCATCACCTTCGTGTTCAGCCGGGCCGGGTGCGACGACGCGGCGCGGGCCTGTCTGGACGCCGGTGTCCGACTCACCGAGCCCGAGGAGCGCGCCGAGATCCGCCGCATCGCGGAGGAACGGACCGCCGAGCTCGGCGATCGTGACCTGGACGTCCTCGGTTTCGACACCTGGCTGGCGGCGCTGGAGGTCGGGGTGGCCTCGCACCACGCCGGCCTGGTCCCGGCGTTCCGCGAGGCCGTCGAGGCCTGCTTCGTGCGCGGGCTCGTCAAGGTGGTCTTCGCCACCGAGACGCTGGCGCTCGGGATCAACGTCCCGGCCCGATCCGTGGTGCTCGAACGGCTCAGCCGGTTCACCGGGGAGCACCACGAGTTCCTCTCGGCGGCGACCTTCACCCAGCTCACGGGCCGGGCCGGGCGGCGTGGGATCGACGACCGGGGCGCAGCCGTCGTCCTGTGGTCGCCGTTCGTGACCTTCGACCAGGTGGCACGACTCGCGGCGAGCCGGGACTATCCGCTGGTCTCCGCCTTCCGGCCCACCTACAACATGGCTGCCAACCTGGTCGTCCGCTACGACCGGGACCAGGCCCTCGAGGTGCTCGGGCGGAGCTTCGCTCAGTTCCAGGCCGATCGAGCCTCGGTGCACCTGCGGCGGCGTCTCGACGAGGTGGCGCGGACGCTCGAGGAGCTGGGTCCCCTCGACGCGGCCGCCGAGTCCTACGTGGAACTGCACCAGCAGGTGGCCGAGCTGCGTTCCCGGCGCCGGAGCGGCCGACGGACGGTGCTGGACTCGCTCGCGGCGCTGGTCCCGGGCGACGTGGTGGAGCGTCCTGGCGACCGGGGCGGCCGGCTGCTCGTCGTCCTGTCCGTCGCCAACCGGGCCCGGGGCGGCGTCCGGGTCCGCACCTGCACCCCCGGCGGAGTGGTCGTCTCGCTGCACCAGCACAACGTCCGGGAGCCCATCGAGCCCGTCGCTCGGGTCGATCTGCCGGTCCCGTACGTCCCCGCCGACGAGGGGTTCCGGCGCGAGGCCGGAGCGCGGCTGCGTCGGGTGGACACCAGACGGACCCGGCGGCCGGGTCGGCGACGCGCCCCTCGGCCCGAGGATCGGGCGCACGCCGCAGCCCGGGCCGAGCTCGAGTCCCATCCGGTGCACGAGCGTGGCGATCGGGAGGAGGTGCTCGACCGGGCCCGGCGCCGCCGGGACGCACTGGGCCGGATGGCGCAGCTCGAACGGCAGCTCGAGCGCCGAGGGGGCGGGCTCACCGAGCAGCTCGACTCCATGGTGAGACTCCTCGAGTCGTACCGGCTGGTCGACGGGTGGGAGCTGACCGATGCCGGTGAGCGACTGCGGCGGACCTACCACGAGGCCGACCTGTTGGTCTGCCTGGCGATCGAGGACGGCCTGTTCGACGGCCTGGACCCGTCGTCCCTGGCCGCGCTGTGCAGTTGTCTGACCTACGAGCACCGCAGCGCCGAGGCGCCGCCGCCGCCACGGTTCCCCACCACGGCCGTCCGGGACCGCCACGATCGTCTCGTGCTGCTCTCGGAACAGCTCCGGGAGCGGGAGCAGGCCGTGGGACTCCCGACGACGCGCGGCGTCGATCCCGGATTCGTGGACATGGCCTACCGGTGGACCAGCGGCGAGGACCTGGCGTCGGTCCTCGACGAGGAGACCACCGGCGGCGACTTCGTGCGGACCAGCCGGCAGCTCGTGGACCTGCTGCGCCAGGTGGCGACGCTCACCTCCGACGCCGGGGCGCGAGCGGCGGCGCGCGAGGCGGTCGATGCGGTGCAACGTGGCGTCGTCGAGCCGGGCGAGCGGTCGTGAGCATCCGTCGGGGGGCCGACTGGGGCCGCCCGGTCCGGGCGGCGGCCGGGGCGCAGGTGATCGGCAGCGACGCCGAGCTCGCCGCCGTCGTCGGCTCGTCGGATGGTTCCGGCGAACCCGGTGAGCTGATCGTGACCGGAGGCGACCTGCACCGGACCCTCGGGGCCCCGGACCGACGGGACGTGACGAACGCCGAGCTGGTCGCCTTCGAGATCGACCTGGTCCGAGGTGTGGGTGTCCGACCGGACGGAACGGAGGTGGCCCTCCTCGCCGTGGCCCACGTGGTCGGACTCCCGGTCTCGAGGCGACGAGGCGTCGAGGCGCTCTGGAGGGGGCCGTCGTTCGTCGCGGCGAACGCGGCGTTCCTGGGCGAGGCCAACATCGGCCCGAGGGCGCATCCCGGCGACGGCCTGCTCGATGTGTCGTGGGGCGAGCTGCCACGGCGCGACCTCCGGGCGGCCCGCTCACGGATGCGCACGGGTTCCCACCTGCCCCACCCGGCGATCGAGGAGCGTCGGGCGTCGTCGTGGTCCGCCCCGGAGGGCACTCGCTACATCGTGCTCTGCGACGGCGTGGAGGTCGGTGAGCTGCGTGAAATCCGTCTCACCGTGGAGCCCGACGCCGTCGTGGTCGCCGTCTGAGTCGGAGGTGGCTGGTTCCCGGGGGCCGACCACGCGACCATGGTGGCGGTGAGCAGCATCCGGGACGCCGAGCCGAGTGCCGATCCGAGGATCGAGTCGAGCGGGGCCGATGACGCCCAGCGGCGGCGGACCCGGGGTGTCGTGGTGGGGATCGCGGTGGCGGCCGCGTTGGTGGCGCTCGGTGGACTGGTCATCGGATCGATGCGGGACGGGTCGACGGCGAGCTGGTCGGGAACGGTGCTCGGCGAACCGGCCACGCTGCCGGACGTCACCCTCACCGACACCGACGGTGAGCCGTTCAACCTGCGCGACGACTCGCTGGGGACGACGACGATCCTGATGTTCGGCTACACCTCGTGCCCGGACGTCTGCCCCATCAACCTGGCGAGCCTCGGCTCCGCCCTGGAGCAGCTGGGCCCGAACCGGAGCAGCTCGGTGCGCGTCGTGTTCATCTCGGTCGACCCCGGCCGTGACCAGCCCGAGGTCGTCCGGTCCTACCTCGACCAGTTCGACCGCGACTTCGTCGGACTGAGCGGCGGTCCGGCGGACCTGCGCGCCGCCCAGGAGGGGGTGGGGGTCGAGCGGTCCGAGTTCGGCGCCACCGGCGAGGACGGCGGGTACGAGGTCGGCCACGCCTCGGCGATGTTCGTGTTCGGCCCCGACGGCACGGCGCGGATCGTCTACCCGTTCGGCACCCGCCAGTCCGACTGGACCCGCGACCTGCCCCGGCTGCTCGACGGCGAGGTCCCGGCGTGAACGCCCCGGGCGAGGACCGGCCGGGAGGGACCGTCGAGGCCGGTCGCAGTGACCCCGGCCCCAGTGACCCCGGCCGCACGAGCAGCGGTGACGCAGCGCACGCGGTCACCGGCCGCGGCCGGGCGTGGGCGCTGGGCCTGATCGCACTGGCCGTGGTCGCCGTCGGGGCGGCGTTGCTCGTCGGGATGCTCGGCGGCGACGACGGGGCACCTCCACAGGTCTCGGCCTCGGAGGCGCGGGCCGGCGAGCGGGTCGGGACCACGGTCGCCGTCTACGTCACCCTCAGGAACACTGGCGGGGCCGACACGCTCGAACGCGCCAGTTCGCCCGACGCAGCACGGGTGCTGGTCCACGGGACCGACGAGGTGGGGATCATGCGCACCTCGCCCTCGCTCGAGGTGCCCGCCTCCACGACGGTTCGCCTGGAGCCGGGTGGGACCCACCTGATGCTCGAGGGCGTCGGCCGGTCGCTGGCGCCCGGTGACACCGTGCCGGTCGCCCTGGAGTTCGACCGGGGCGAGACCCTGCGGATCGAGGCCCCGGTGGTGCCGCTGGAGGATCTGCTCGAGGAGCCCCCCGGATGAGGTGGTGGTGCGTCGCGGTCGACGAGCGCTGGTCCTGGACCCCTCGTCCGTACCTGGGCGTGTGGCTGTTGTGCGGCACGCTGCTGGCGCTCTACGGCTGGGCGATCCGCTCGCACCGCCGACGGAACCCCGAGGCCGTCGACGGCCGGGAGCGGCGACGCGCGGTCTGGTTCGTGCTGGGCGTCGTGTTCCTCTGGCTGGCCTCGGACTGGCCGGTCGGCAGTCTGGGTGCCGGCTACCTGTCCTCGGTGCACATGCTGCAGTACATGATCTACACGCTGGCGGCCGCGCCGCTCCTGGTCCTCGGGACGCCGTCCTGGATGCTCGAGCGGATGATGGAGCTGACCCGCAGCCGGGCCGCGGTGAGGGCGCTCAGTCGCCCGCTGGTGGCCGCGGTCCTGTTCAACGTCGTGCTCATCGCCACCCACGCTCCCGTGACCGTCGACACCCTGCGCAGCACCCAGGTGGGGAACTTCGCCCTCGACATGGTGTGGCTCGCCTCGGGGTTCCTGCTCTGGATGCCCGTCATCAGCCCGATCCCGGAGTTCCGGGCCCGCTCCGCCCCGTCCCGACTCGTCTATCTCTTCTGCGCGGCGGCCCTGATCCCGATGATCCCGGGTGGGTTCATCGCGTTCTCACCCCAGCCCCTCTACGGCACCTACGAGCTGGCCCCGAGGGTGGGCCCGTCCGCACTCGACGATCAGCAGATGGCCGGGGTCCTCATGAAGATCGGGAACCTTCCGGTCATCTGGGCCGTGATGGCGGTCATCTGGTTCCGCTGGTTCGACCGCGAGCAGCGGGCGAGTCGGGAGCGACGGGTCGCCCGTGGCCGGCCTCGGGTCGCCGCCGTCGCCGGTGGGGTGCCGCCCGCGCCGGACGATCGCTGAGCCGCCCCGTAGGGTGGGTCCATGCTCAGCTGGTACCTCTCGGAGTCACCCGGCCGGTACGCCTTCGGCGAGGTGCCCGACCCCGTTCCCGGTCCCGGCGAGGTCCGGATCGCGGTGCGGGCCTCGGCGCTGAACCACATGGACCTGTGGCTCACCACCGGCCTGCCCAAGCCCCCGTCACTGCCGCACGTTCCCGGCAACGACGTGGCCGGCGTGGTCGAGTCGCTGGGTGAGGGGGTGACCACCTGGTCGGTGGGCGACGAGGTGGTGGTGAACACCGCGCTCGTCCCGGCCGCAGCCCTCGAGCGCGGCGTCGACGCCGTCCTGGACCCGGCGATGCGGCTGCTGGGCGAACACTGCTGGGGCGGACACGGCGAGTTCTGCGTCGTGCCGGCGCACCAGCTGGCCGCCAAACCCCCGGGGCGTTCCTGGGCCGAGGTGGCCTCGTACCCGGTGTGCGGCACGACGGCCTGGCGGCTCTTCCGGCGGGCGGAGCTGCGACCGGACGAGTCCGTGCTCATCACCGGGATCGGGGGCGGTGTGGCCACGGCGGCCTTCAGCCTGGCGCTGCACCTCGGCTGCGAGGTGTTCGTCACCTCACGGGACGAGTCCAAACGCCGTCGGGCGCTCGAGCTCGGGGCCAGCGGGGCGTTCGACTCCGAGGAGCCCTACCCCGTGACCGTGGACGTGGTGGTCGACAGCATCGGACCGGCCACCTGGGACCACGCCTTCCGCACCCTGCGCCACGGCGGCCGGATGCTCGTCTGCGGCGGCACCTCGGGGCCCAAGGTCGAACTGAACCTGCCCCGCCTGTTCTTCAAGCAGCTCGACATCATCGGTGCGAGCTGCGGGAGTCAGGTCGAGTTCGAGCAGGTCACCGAGCTGGTGGCCGACGGCCTGCCCGTGATCGTCGACGAGGTGGTGCCGCTGGCGGACTACCCGCTCGCCCTGGATCGGCTCCGGGCCGCCGATCAGCTCGGAAAACTGGTGCTCGAGCACCCGATCGGGGTCAACCGGGCCTAGCATGGCGGTGTGTTCAACGGACCCGAGATCTGGATCATCGTCGTCGTCCTGCTCGTCCTCTTCGGTGGGAGCCAGCTCCCCAAGCTCGCCCGGAGCCTCGGTGAGGCCCAGAAGGAGCTGAAGAAGGGCATGAAGGACGAGGGCAGCAGCGACTCCACGCCGGCCGAGCCGTCCACCGACGCCTCCTGAGGCGAACGGACGACCCGATGCAGGCGGCGACCCCGTGAGTTCCGCCGCGCCGCTGGAGACCTCGCAGATCGCCTCGCTGGTCGCCACCGAGGCCGATCTGTTGGTGGCCGTGAGCCACGACATCTGGGAGCACCCGGAGCTCTGCTTCGAGGAGCACCATGCCCACGACCTCCTCGTCGGCGCACTGGCGGACGCCGGACTCGACCCGACCCCGCACGCCTTCGGGTTGGACACGGCCTTCGTCGCCGACGTCGGGACCGAGGGTCCGCTGGTGGCCGTGCTCTGCGAGTACGACGCCCTCCCGGGGCTGGGCCACGCGTGCGGACACAACGTGATCGCCGCCGCCGGGCTCGGAGCGGGACTGGCCCTGGCCAGGCTGGCCGACGAGCTCGGTGGCCGGGTCCGGATCATGGGCACCCCGGCGGAGGAGGGTGGCGGCGGCAAGGAGCTCCTGCTCCGTGCCGGGGCCTTCGACAGCGTCGACGCCGCACTCATGGTCCACCCGGCGGACCGGGACCTGCCCACCATGCGGGCGATCGCTGTCCACCAGGTCCACGCCACCTACCACGGCGTCGCGGCCCATGCTGCCGCTGCGCCCGAGCAAGGCCGCAACGCCCTCGACGCCGCGGTGCTGGGCTACGTGAACGTGGCGGCGCTCCGCCAGCACATCGCCGGGGACGACCGGATCCACGGCGTGTTCACCGATGGGGGAGCGGCGCCGAACATCGTCCCCGACCGGGCGGCGATGCACTGGTTCATCCGGTCGGCGACCGGCGAGTCGCTCCGGGAGCTCGAGCCCCGGGTCGAGCGATGCCTCGAGGCGGGGGCCACGGCTGCCGGATGCGAGCTGGACCTGTCGTGGGTCGATCCGGCCTACGACGAGGTCGTCGACGACCCGTGGCTGCTCGCACGGTGGTGCGAGCACAGTGCCCAACTCGGTCGGCCGGTGGAGGACCCGGAGGTGGACGGCCCCGTCGTGGGTTCCACCGACATGGGGAACGTCAGCAAGCGGGTCCCGTCGATCCACCCCATGATCGCCGTCGCTCCCCGGGGCGTGCCGATCCACACCGCCGAGTTCGCCGAGCACGCCCGGGGTCCCGCCGGGGACCGGGCGGCCGTCGACGGGGCCGTCCTGCTGGCGGCCACGGCCCTCGATCGGTGGGCCGCAGCGCCATCCCCTCGGTCCCCCTGAACCCGATCTAGTCTCGGCGCCGATGAGCGGCCCCGTTCCGACCTACGTCACCGAGTCCTTCGACGACGAGGAACAGACCGTCCTCCGGCGGTACTTCACGAACCTCGACGGGCCGGTGTTCGCCCTGGTGAACCTGCCCGAGGTCGTCAAGGGCGCCCTGTTCGCCCGGTACTCGCGTTCGGCCAAGTCGCTGCGGCGCCTGTTCCTCGACGAGTTCGTGGGTGAGCTCGACACCACCGGTGACGAGACGATCGACGCCACGATCGGCCTGGAGCGGGCCGAGGCCCTCTACGACCGGGTGTTCTTCGAGTACGGCGACGACAGCGTCGCCCAGCTCGGCGGCGTCCATCTGGCCTGCGAGCAGGCGTCGAACCTCCTCACGAAGGTCCTCGAGTGGGGACGGCTGATGTCGTACCTCGAGCAGAGCACCCGCTACATCCCCTACGACGAGCGGCTCGGTGGGCGGTACCGGTACTTCCGGGACCCGGAGATCCTGTCGTCGAACCTCGGGGCTCGGTACGTGGGCGACATGGACCGGCTCTTCGACACCTACGCCACCCTGGCCCGTGACATCCAGGACCACTTCCGGGAGCACTTCCCCAAGGCCGAGGGCGACTCCGACTTCGTGCACCGCCAGGCCATCCGGGCCAAGGCCTTCGACGCCACCCGAGGCATCCTGCCCGCGGCGGCGCTGTCCAACGTCGGCATCTACGGCTCCGGACAGGCCTTCGAGTCCCTCCTGCTCCGGATGCGGTCGCACCCCCTGCCCGAGTCGCGGACCTACGCCGACCTGATGCTGACGGAACTGCGGAAGGTGATCCCGAGCTTCCTGAAGCGCGTCGACCTCCCGGACCGGGGCGTCGCCTGGAGCGACTACCTCGAACAGAACCGTTCGGCCATGGAGACGGTGGCCTACGAGATGCTCTCGGGTGATGCCGTCCAGGGTCCGACCGCCCCGTCGGTGGACCTCGTCGACTTCGACCCCGACGGCGAGATCAAGATGGTCGCCGCCATGCTGTACCCGTACACGGGCCTCGCCGAGTCCCGGTTGCTCGATCGGGTCCGGGCCATGTCGACCGAGGACCGCATGGCGGTCGTGCGGGCCTACGTGGGTGAGCGCGGCAACCGTCGGCACAAGCCCGGTCGGGCCCTGGAACGGACGGACTACCGCTTCGACGTGGTCTCCGACTACGGGGCGTTCCGGGACCTCCAGCGACACCGGATGGCCACCATCGAGTGGCAGGAGCTCGGTCCGCTCCACGGGTACACGCGGCCGCCGTCGATCGATGACGCCGGGCTCACCGAACCCTTCGACGAGGCCATGGAGCTGTCACGCCAGCTGTGGTCGGCGCTGTCCGAGCGGTTCCCGGAGCGTTCCGCCTATGCCGTCTCGCTGGCGTACCGGGTGCGCTACGTGATGCAATTCAACGCCCGTGAGGCGATGCACCTCATCGAGCTCCGCACGGCCACACAGGGGCACCCGTCCTACCGGGCGGTCGGCCAGGCGATGCACCGCCTGATCGCCGAGCGCGCCGGGCACCGGGCCGTGGCCGAGATGATGCGGTACGTGGATCACTCCGGCGGTGCGGATCTGGAGCGACTCGGCGCCGAACGCCGGGCCGAGGAGCGCCGCTCGGCGAGCGGGAGCTCCTAGGTCGCAACCGCTCCGGCCGGGATGTCGCTCGGCCGTGGGTGGGCGTGTCTATGATGCGCCCGACTCGTGGCCCGGGACCGACCCGGCGGCACGGGGCGAGGAGACATGAGCGACGAATCCGACGAGGTGGAACTCGATGACGAGCTCGGCGTCGAGCTCGACGAGGAACTGGACGAGGAGCTCGACGGCGATCTCGACGGTGATCTCGACGGCGACCTCGACGGAGACCTCGACGGGGAAGGCGACGGCGCCCTCCCGGGCGACGAGGAGTCCGACGAGTCCGACGAGGATGCCGTGCCGACGGCGCGCCGGAAGCGGGGCGAGGACCTCGAGGACGACGAGGACGAACCGGACGACGACGACGTCGAGGCCGATCTCGACACCATCCTCAAGGACCGGATCGCTTCCGGTGACGACGAGGACGAGGACGAAGAGGCCCCCGAGGAGCCGACCGGCGAGGCGGCCGAGCGGGTCGCACCACGATCCGGTGACGAGTTCGCGTGCACGACCTGCTTCCTGATCGTCCACCCCCGGCAGTTCGGACGACCCGGGAGCTATCGGTGTCCCGAGGGGTACGATCCCTGTAGTGGGATCGACGAACTCGAACGGCGTGCGTCGAAGCCCGCGAAGCGACCTGCCGCCAAGGGCGGTGGATCGCGTTCGAGCGCCAAGCAGCCGGCGACGAAGCGATCCGCTGCGAAACAGCCTGCCTCGAAACAGCCTGCTGCGAAGCGACCTGCCTCGAAACGATCTGCCTCGAAGCGCCCCTCGTCGGGCTGAGCCGGGACCGGGATCGTCGGATCGGTGGGAACGTGGCGGAGACGCAGATGAGTGACGCGCCCCAGCAGCGACTCGTCGATGCGGTCCTCGACGAGTTCGCCGGGGCGGTGCCCCGGCTCATCTCCCGGACGCGCCGACAGGTGCACGTCGGCCGGACCATCGCCGCCCGCCTGCCGTGCCTGGGTGCGCTGGCCCCAGCGGCCCGCCCGATCAGCGTGCCCGCCCACGAACGGGTGGGGGTCACGGTCGTCGACGTGCTCGCCTCGGACTGGGAGGACGGAGCCGCTGGCAGCGATCCGACGGTGCCGCCCGTCGAGCCCGTGCCGCTCAGCGAACCCGTCCCCGACGCCGCGGAGCTCCCGCTGCAGGACTACGACGCCCTGGCCGCCTCGCAGGTGGTGCCCCGGCTCACGAGCCTGTCGTTGGCCGAGCTCGATGCAGTCCGACGCTACGAGCGGGGTCACCGGAACCGACAGACGATCCTGAACCGCGTCGGTCAGTTGCTCGCCGATCAGGCCTGATCCGGGTGACCTCGACCGACACCTCGGACTGGACGGTCGGGGTCCGCCCCGAGCGGCCCGAGGACGTCGGCGCCGTCGAGCGTGTCCGGGACGAGGTCCTCCGCACCCTCGCCGGCCTCCGGGGCGGTGAGGCGCACCCGGCACCGGCGGGGGAGCCCGGCGTCACGGCCGCCGACCTGTCGCTCGTCGGCACGATCGGCCCCGTGGTGGTCGGAGCGCTCCGAGCCGGGACGACGGTCGACGGGAGCGGGGCGACGATCTGCACGATCAGCTTCATCGGGGTGGAGCCGGCAGCCCGAGGGGTCGGCGTCGGGCGGGCCCTGCTCACCTCGGCCTGCGACTGGGCAAGGGGACAGGGGGCGTCAGCGGTGGACTCATCGGCGCTGCCCGGCGACCGCTCCACCAAGAACTTCTTCGAGGCGCACGGCATGGTGGCCAGGCTCATCGTCGTGCGCAGTTCGCTGGCGTGACCTCGACGTCACCCGGCGATCCCGCCGCAGGGCCCCGACTGGCCGTCGGAGCCGTGGTCGTGGCCGACGAGGAGCTGCTCATGGTCCGCCGCGGTCACGGCCCGGGAGCCGGCACCTGGTCCATCCCCGGGGGACACGTCGAGGCGGGGGAGACGCTCGCCGAGGCGGTCGTCAGGGAGCTTGCCGAGGAGACGGGCCTGGACGGCCTGTGCGGGCCGTTCCTGGGCTGGGTGGAACTGATCGGCGACCACGGTCACCTGGTCGTGATGGACTTCGAGGTGGTGGTCACGTCCGGAGGCGAGCCCACCGCCGGGGGAGACGCCGCCGAGGCGGCCTGGGTCCCGCTCTGGCAGGTGTCCGAGCTGCGTCTCGTCGAGGGACTGGCGGAGTTCCTCGCCGAGCACGGCGTCATCGAGACGCTGACCTGACCGACCTGAACGGTCTCAGCGACCCTTCCAGATCGGGGCGCGCTTCTCGGCGAAGGCGGTGAGGCCCTCACCGAAGTCCTCGGTCCCGAACATCTTCACGATCCCGTCGCCCGAGAGCTTCCAGCCGATCTCGTCGTCGGCGTCGACCGAGGCGAGCATGATCGCCCGGCTCTCCCGCACGGCGAGCGGTGCATTCGCACAGATCTCGGCGGCGAGCTCCAGTGCTGTCGAGAGGGCCTCGCCCTCGGCGCACAGCCGGTTCACCCAGCCGAAGTGGTACGCCCGCTCCGCCGGGAAGTCGAGACGGCCGGTGAGTGCCAGCTCCATGGCGACGTTGCGGGGGAGGGCACGGGGGAGGCGGAACAGCCCTCCGGCGGCGGCCACCAGGTTGCGCTTCACCTCAGGGATGCCGAACACGGCGGTCTCGGAGGCGACGACCATGTCGGCGGCGAGCACGAGCTCGGTGCCGCCCGCCAGGGCCGGACCGTCGACGGCGGCGATGA
>SXMI01000222.1 GCA_005777415.1 Actinomycetota bacterium
TGACGGGTCGGCTCAGAACCGCTTGGCGAACGAACGGGCGATCCCGCCTCCGATGAGCAGCAGGGCGCCGTAGACGATCACCTGTGGCTGGAAGGCCAGGTCCCCGATGACGGGGGCGCCGGTCTGCGTGCCGAGCGGGTTGAGGTTGGTGCCGAGCACGCCGGCGACCCCGCAGACCAGCAGGTACAGGCCGACCGCCTGGACCACGGCGAACACCGGCACGAGGACGAACGTGGCGGTCGTCCGCCCCGCCGTCATCGGCGAGTCGTACGGGTTCACGGGCCCGATCTGTCGACGGATGAAGCGCAGGACCAGACCGACGATGCTCATGGCCACGATCGCCGCGCCACCGAGGACGGCCAGCCATGCCATCCGGGGGAAGGTCTCACTGGCGCCGACCACGTCGTCGATCGTGGCGCCGCTCAGGTTCGACTGGATGAACTCGGCGCCGGTCACCGTGGCCCCGGTCAGGTTCGCTCCCTCGAGCATCGCCTGGTTGAAGGAGGCGTTCGTCAGGTCGGCTCCGGTCAGGTCGGCCCGCTGCATGCGGGTCTGGAAGGCCGTGGCGTCGGTCAGGTCGGCGCCGGTCATCGTGGCGCCGGTCAATCCCGTCTGCGTGAGGACCGCATCCCGCAGCACGGCATCGGTGAGATCGGCCCCGTCGAGGCTGCTCTGGGCGAAGCGCGAGTCGGTCGCATCGATCCCGGCCATGCGGGCGCCCTCCAGGTTCGCCTGTCCCAGGTCGACGTCGGTCAGCGTCGCCCCCACCAGGTTCGCTCCGGGGAGCTCGGCCTGGGTCATCGTGCCGCCCTCGACGCTCGCCCCGCGGAGGTCGGCGCCGTCGAAGTGGGCCTGGACCAGGTCTGGCTCGACGAACCGGGCCTGTTGGAGGTTCGCCCCGCGCAGGTCGGCCTGACCGAGTCGGCTCCGGTTGAAGGTGGCCCCGGACAGGGTCGCTCCGTCGAACTGGGTCTGGATGAGCGTGAGGCCCTCGAACGTGGCGCCCTGCAGGTTCGCGCAGCGGAAGTCGACGCTGCCGACGGGTGTGCCGCCGACGGTCGGCCCGAACACGGCCCCGGGCGCCTGGATCGGGACCTCGGGACAGACGACCTGATCGCCATCGGAGGGCTCCTGGGCGCCGGCGGCGTCGGCGGTCCCGCTGCCGGCCAGTACGACGACGATCAGCGCGAGTGCTGCGACGATCGGGCCCCGGCGTCCACCGACACGGCGGTACAGAGTGCGGGTGCGGGGTCCGTGGTGTCTGCTCACACCGTCCAGAGCGTGATGCCCCCCGCCCATGACAGGTTTCAGCGCGTCCGGCTCCGGATCCGAGGTCGGACGCACCGGAACCACTCGACGCACGGCGACGGTCACCGGGATGGCGGTCGGGCTGATGTCACCACCCCGCTCGGGCCGCCGTCGCCAGGATCTCCTCCGTCACCAGCTCGGGCTGCTGGAGGAAGAAGTAGTGGGGCCCACCGGGGACGATCTCGATGCGAGCCGACGGCACGGCGGCGCGCAGCGGGTTCGCGCCGGCGATCTGCTTGACCTCGGCCAGACGCCCGGCGCAGTCGCGCAGCGACTCCCGGACCTCCGGCGTGGCCAGCGCCGACAACGGGAACGCAGCCGCCGGGTCGGCGTCGTCGCCGATGAGCGCCGTCACCGGGACGTCGATCCCGGTGTAGTCGGGTCCCACGGCGTTCGTGCCCTCGTTGATCCCGGCCTCGGCCACGCTCCGGTCGACAGCCTGGATCGACCCGTTGGGCGTGGGCACGACCTGGCGGCGCAGCTCGCTCGGCGGGATCGGCGCCCCGAGCACCGCCTCCTGCTGACGGGCCGCGGCGGCCATGCTCACCAGTTCGGGCTGGCCGTCGATCATCTGGACCTCGTCGGGACCGAACTCCAGGACCTGGTCGGCCGTCGGCGCCAGGGGGAGGCACTCGTCGAAGACGGCGGTCGACGGGTCGGTCCGGTCGAAGGCCGCGTCCAGGTAGACGAGCCCCACGGGCAGCTCCGGCCGGGTCCGGGCGATCCCCGTCATCTCGTCCCCGGCGATCGAGTGCCCGACGATCAGCGCCCGGTCGATCCCGAGGGCGTCGAGCGCCGCCAGGTCGTCGGCCACCCGGGTGGCCACGTCGTAGCCGTCCTCGGTGATCGTGGACGCTCCGTAGCCACGGCGGGTCAGGCCGATCACCCGGTGTCCGGCCGTGAGGCGGGGTGCCAGATCGTCGAACACGGCGGCGGAGTTCCCCAGTCCGGTCAGCAGGACGATCGGCGGGCCGTCCCCGCCCCAGTCCCGGTACTCGAGGATGACCCCGTCGGCGACCCGGACCAGGCCGACCTCGGGGAACTCGCCCCCGGCGGGGGCGAGCGGGGTGTCGATGCCCGGGACGTCCTGGGTGCAGGCGGCACCCGTGATCGCGACGACCAGGACGGTGGCGGCGGCGACCAGGGCTCGTCCCCAGCGGTGTGGTTGTGCGCTCATCGTGTCCTCGCTCCGGGTGTGGCGTTGATGAACTCGTCGACGACCCCGACGAGCTGTTCGCCACAGTCCTCCTGCAGGAAGTGGCCGCCGCCCTCCACCGTCGTGTGGGGTTGTCCGGCGGTGCCGGGGATGCGTTCCAGGATCGTCCGATCGGCGCCTGCAGTGACCGGGTCCTGGTCGCTGAAGGCGCACAGGACCGGTCGCTCGAACCGCTGCAGCTCCTCCCAGGCCGCCCGGTTGGCAGGTGACTCGGGGTCGTCGGGGGTGGCAGGAACCAGCACGGGGAACTGGCGGGCTCCGGCGACGAAGGACTGGTCCGGGAAGGGGGCGTCGTAGGCGGCGACGACGGCCTCGTCGAGTGGGGTGGTGCAGCCCATGGCGACGACGGCGCTGCACGAGAACTCGGGAACGGTCTGGGAGAACTCCCGCCACATCCGGAACCCGTCGCCCGGGTCGCGGTCGCCGGTCGGGAGGAACGTGTTGGCGACGACCAGTCGGTCGAACCGCTCCGGCTGGGCGGCCACGAGTCGCAGACCGATCA
>SXMI01000036.1 GCA_005777415.1 Actinomycetota bacterium
GGCGACGGCCGTCGCCGGGGCGTTCACCCCGACTCCCGGCGGTAGGCCGAGGTGTCGAGGCCGAGGTGCTCGACGGTCCAGGCGCCGACGGGGTCCTCGGAGCCGGCGAGCAGGTTGGCGAGGTGCGCGTGCAGGCACTTGACCCCGGTCCGGGTCCCGCCCACACCCCCGCTCGGCACCGGCCCCGTGTGGCCGGCAGGCAGGGCGGCGTCGCGTTCGGCGGCCGCCCGGACGTGGGCGGCCGCGAGCTCGTCGGCGTCCACCTCGGCCTCGGCGCGGTCGACACCACCGTCGGCCTCGAGGGTGCCGACCGAGCGGAGCAGGGCCGCGTCGACCAGCCAGTAGCGGGTGGGCATGGGCGTCCCGTCGTCGAGCAGCGGAGCGTTGCGGATCACCACCGGAGCGCCCTGCCGGTCACGGACGACCACCCGGAACCCGGCCTGGGGCTCCCGGCCCAGGACGCCCCGGACCGCCGCCACGTCGGCGTCGTCGGCGACGGCACCGCTCACGGGACGAGCTTCCGCCAGCCCCGCTCGGCCCACCAGCCGAGCAGCACCGCCGAGACCGCGATGGCCAGCAGCCCCGGCCAGATGTCGGACCACGAGCAGGTTCCCACGAAGCCGCACCGGGCCATGTCCAGGATGTAGGTGAGCGGGTTCCAGCGGGCCACGTAGGGCAGCCAGCCCTCCTGCAGCTCGAGCGGCACCGTGCCCACCGACAGGAACATGACGACGAACAGGCCGATCTGGACCAGCCCGCCGGCCGACTGCCGCTTGAGCCGGTACATCACCCCCAGGCCCCACAGCGATCCCAGCGCCGCCACCGCGAACGCCCCGACGGCCAGCCACCACACCGCCGACACGACCCCGCCCGGGAACGTCATGCCCCCGACGACCCCCAGGCTCAGGGTGATCACCAACGGCAGGAGCGCCCGGATCATCGCCCACACCACGCTCGCCGTCGGGACCGTCCACCGCGGCGCCGGTGCCAGCAGCAGCCGGTCGTAGAACCCGCTCTCGAGGTCCCGGCCCAGGCCGAACGCCGAGGCCAGGGCTGCGAAGCTCGCCGTCTGCAGGCACGCGTAGGGGACCATCCAGTTGTAGATGTTGTCCGTGGGGTAGCCGGGCAGCTCGGTGAGGCCGCGGAACGTCCCCGAGAACGCCACCGTGAAGAACACCGGCATCACGATCACGGGGATGATCGCCGCCGGGATGCGCCGCAGCGAGGTGGCGCTGCGGTGGAGCACCTGGCGGACGAGCGGCCACGGCGGGACGACCGTGGTCTCGGGGCCGCGGTGGGCGGCGACGGTCACGACGCCACCGCCAGTCGCCGCTGGAGCTGACGGGTGGCGAAGAGCATGCCGAGTGCGCAGATGCCCAGACAGACCCCGATGCTGACGGCGGCCGCGCCCGGGGAGAACCCCTCGAGCACCTGCACCCGCATCCCGTCCACCATCCAGGTGAGCGGGTTCAGCTCGGCCACCCGCTGGTACCAGCCCGACATGAGCTGCACCGGGAAGAACGCGCTCGAGAGGAACAGGAGGATGAACACCAGCGGGAAGAACCCCTGCACGGCCTCGGGCTGACCGGTCCGCGCCGCCAGGCCGGCGGCGATCGACCCCAGGCCGAGCGACAGCAGACCGGCGACGACGACCAGCACGATCCGACCCGGCAGGCCGCCGACCACGTCGGCACCGAACGGCCACAGGACGACCTGGAAGAACACCGCCTGCACCACACCGAACGCGACCGCCCCGGCGAGGCGGCCCACCAGGATCGCCGGCCGGCTCACCGGCGAGGCGACGAGCCGGTCGAAGAACCCGCCCTGGATGTCCGTGGCGAGCTCCGAGCCGCCGTTGATCCCGCCGAACATGACCCCCTGCACGATCGCCGCCGGCAGCAGGAACATGAGGAACGTGGTCCCCGGCGGCACCACCCCCGGGATGTTCGCCACGCCACCCATCGCCGAGGAGTTGACGGCGACCAGCAGCAGCGGGAACACCGTCGCCGGCACCCACGAGCTGGGTTGGCGGGCGAAGCGGACGACGGCCCGCCGCCCGAGCGCCGCCGCCTGACGGCCAGTGTGCAGGCGCGGTCCGTCCGCGACCGTGGCGGTCACGGGGTCGCCTCCTCGGCGCCCTCGAGCCGGCGGCCGGTGGCCTCGGCGAAGACGTCGTCCAACGTGGGGGTGGTCAGCTCCATGTGCTCGATGGCGATCCCGGCGGCGTCGAGGACCCGGACCGCCTCGGCGGCTCCGGCGGCCCCCTCGAAGAGTCCGATGGCGACCCGACCGGCCCGCGCCGGTCGGTACTCCCCCACGCCGGCGAGCGCCTCCCGGGCGGCGTCCTCCCGGCCGATCTGGACGTCGACTATGAGGGAGGGCAGCCCGACCTGCGACTTGAGGGTGGAGGGCGCGCCCTCGCGGACGATGCGGCCGCCGTCGATGATCGCCACACGGTGCGCCAGCTCGTCGGCCTCCTCCAGGTACTGGGTCGTCAGGAAGACGGTGGTCCCCTGCTCGGTGTTGAGCCGACGGACCTCGTCCCAGAGGTTCACCCGGCTCATCGGGTCCAACCCGGTCGTTGGCTCGTCGAGGAACAGCACGGCCGGTTCGTGCATGAGGGCGAGGGCGAGGTCCAGACGGCGACGCATGCCGCCCGAGTAGCCGCCGACCAGCCGGTCGGCGGCCTCGGTCAGCCCGACCCGGTCGAGCAGCTCCTCGGACCGGGTCCGCCCGGCCGACCGGCCGATTCCATACAGGGTGGCCTGCAGGTGCAACAGCTCCCGGCCGGTCATGAGCGGGTCGATGGCGGCGTCCTGCAGCGCGACGCCGATGGCGGCCCGCACCCTGGCCGGCTGACGGACCACGTCGAACCCGGCCACCGTCGCCGTGCCGTCCGTCGGGCGCAGCAGGGTGGTCAGCATCCGGACGGTCGTGGACTTCCCCGCCCCGTTGGGACCGAGGAAACCGAAGATCTCACCCTCGGCGACCTCGAGGTCGACACCGTCGACTGCTCGAACGTCACCGAAGGCCCGGACGAGCTGGTGGGCGGTGATGGGCGGGGTGGATTTGGTCATGGTGGTGCGGCTCGATGCTGCTCGTGCGGATGGGATGTGATGTGTGTGAACCGTCAAGACGAGGCTGCGGCCCGGGCGACGGGGCCGGCCAGGCGGTCGAACGGCCAGGCCTGCGGCAGCACCACGCCGGCGGTGGCGGGCGGCAGCACGGCGTAGGACTCCTCGCCCGGCTCGACGAGCCCGAACTCGTCACGGGCGACCCGTTCGATCTGCGACGGGTCCCGGTAGCGCTCGAGCCGCCGCTCCAGCTCGGCGTTGGCCTCCTGCAGGCGCGCCAGTTCGTCGTCCTGGGCGTCCACCGCCCGGCGCTCGTCGAGGTAGCCGAGCACCGGTCCGGCCAGGAGGAGCCCGGCGACGACCGCCACGACGGCTGCGGCCAGGGACCAGCGCACGGCGCGGGCCCGGGCGGGTGTCACCGGCCGCCCCCGAGGGGGGCCAGCGCCGCTGCACCCCGGTAGACCGCCGACTCGCCC
>SXMI01000223.1 GCA_005777415.1 Actinomycetota bacterium
GAGCTCGACGAACGCGACCGACGCGGTGTGCGGATGCTGGTCAGCCAACTCGTCGACCAGGTGCCCCGGGAGCTCCTTGCTGCGGACGCCAGCCTGCAGGACGGCGTCGACCTGGTGTGGCGACACCCCCAGGTCCTCGCAGAGCTCGCCGAGTTGTTCGCAGCGCTCGACGACCAGGTCGACCACATCCACGAACGACTCCCCGGTCGACCCGACGTGCCGCTCCTTGTCCACGCCCGGTACACCCGGCTCGAGATCCTGTCTGCGTTCGGCCACGGGAACGGAACTCGGGTGTCGTCCTGGCAGAGCGGTGTCATGTGGCTCCCCGGCGAACAGGCCGACCTGTTCGCCGTCACGTTCGACAAGACCGGATCTGGGTTCTCGCCGACCACCCGCTACCGCGACTACGCGATCAGCCCCGAGCTGTTCCACTGGGAGAGCCAGGCCGCCACCCGAGCCGACAGCCCGACCGGCCAGCGCTACCAGCAGCACGCGCAGCAGGGGAGTGAGGTGCTGATCTTCGCCCGCATGGACGTGAACGACCGGGCGTTCTGGTGCTTGGGGCCGGCGGTGTACGTGGACCACGAGGGCGAGCGGCCCATGGCGATCACCTGGCGGCTCCGCTACCCGCTGCCGGGTGACCTGTTCACACAGTTCGCCGCTGCGGTCGCCTGAGGCTCGCCCGGCTCAGCCGCCCTCGGACATCCCCGGCGTGGCCCGCAGCCCGGCGACCAGCTCGTCGATCTGCCCCTGGGTGAGGTTCGCCACGGGGTGTAGCCCGAACCGCGTGTAGTAGCCGGGTGGCATCTCGCCGTTCTCCACCACCTCAACGGACTCGTCGGCCGAGCCCGGGTCGGTGGCGAACTCCGAGTAGTTGACCGCCTCCCGGCCCTCGTCGATGTGGTGCTGCACCGCCCACGAGAACGGCGCCACGTTGGAGTACCACGGGTAGGTGACCTGGTTGGAGTGGCAGGCGTAGCAGGCGTCGACGACGAGCTGGCGGGTGGCGTCGTTCGCCCACTGCGGTTCGCCGGTCACCGGCGGGTTGGTGTGCGTCCGGCCGTAGGGGACGATCTGGATGAGGAACACCGACGCCGCCGTGGCGACCGCCACCGACGCGAACGCCACCCGGCCGGCGGCCCGACGACTCGCCCGGGCCGTCGGGTGGCGACGGGTCCACCACTGGAACGCGACCACGCTCAACACGGCGACGATCACCAGGATGAACAGGGTGAACGGCGGTTCGAGCCCGATGTACAGGCCGAACAGCACGACTCCCAGCGACGCCAGCGCCAGCCCGGCGCTCAGGAACGGGTGACCCCGGGCGGCGTCCCAGCTGCTGCGGACCAGACCGAGGGCCCGCTCCACCAGCGACGGGGACGGATCGGACGACTTGGAGGAACCAGAAGGGGGAGTCACCGGTGCAGTCTGGCCGAGTTCGACCCCGGACGGGCGCGACTCACTGGTTCAGCTGGGCTGGGTCAGGTCGCTTCGAGGTGGTCACGTCGTCTGGCCGCGCCGACGGCGTTGCTTCCCCTTGTCCGTGGCCCCCGGGTGGCCCGCACCCGCATGAGTCAGCACCAGCTTCCGCTGTTCCTCATCGACCAGGTACCAGACCCGTCCGGCTCCCGTCGGCTCGTACTGCCACTGCGGCAGCCTCCGGCCCTCGTACATCACCTCGCCGAGTCGGCCCTTGAGCTGGTGTTGGCGTTCCGTCGTGACCGTGGGGTTCGAGGTGATGGCGACCCATGCGGCGTCGGCAGCATTCCGGTGAGAGTTGCAGAACTCGTTCCAGGCGTCAGCGGCCTTCTTGCTGCCGAACACGAATCTCCACGGGCGCGGACGGGCAACTTCGCCCCCGCGGTTACCCATCGGTGTTCGGCCGCTCGACCTCGCCTCCGTGCTCTCCGAACGGCCCGGCCAGCTGTTCGGCGCGTGCTGGGTCGGACCAGACCTCCGCCGTGTTGCGCCAGGCCACCAGGTCCTGATGAAAACGGATGAAGTTGTCGGTGTCGACACTGGCCGCCAGGTCGTCGACCAGCTCGCGCACGCACTCGGTTCTGTCCGGCTCGGGGAGCCAACGCAGCCACGGCAGCTGGTCAACCAGGAGGTCGCTCAGCAGCTCACGGTCCTGGTTGGCGAGCCGACGCAGAACGTCGGCGCCGAAACCGAGACCCTCCTTCAGGGCGGCGCTTCGCCCGAGGGTTGTCAGGAGCAGGTCCTCACCATCGCGACGCTCCAGGACGATGTCGCCGGCATTGAGGCGCGCCACCGTGGACGAGGAGCTCCGCAGGAACTCGCTGTAGGAGACGTGGTCGACCGACATGCCTGGCACGATATCTGAATAAGTTCAGAAGTCAAGGAGGTTCAGCTGGCTTCGAGGTGGTGCCGCAGGGCTTCTCGGATGACCTCGGAGACCGGGACGCCGTCGGCCTGGGCCCGGCGGGTCAGGCGGTCCTTCAGCTCCGGGTCGAGTCGAACGGACTCGACCGTCGATGCTGCGGACCCCAGCGGCGGCCGGCCGCGGCGGCCCCGTCGAGCGATGATCTCGTCGACGTCGTAGCCCTGCTCGGCCTCATCGGCGAGCCGTTCCACCAGCTCGTCGTCGAATCCGTGTCGTCTTTCAGACGGGTGGACCTCCACACCTGAATAACGTACTACGAAATCTCGCCGAGGCGACGCCGAGCTCTCGGCAGCGATCGACGCCGGGGTCGTCCATCCGCCCGAACACGCCCATCTTCCGCCCGCGGTGCCCGGTCGGTACCGTGTGCGGAGGGCAGCTGCCGTCGGCGGCACCGCCCAGGCGATCGGACGGGTGGGCGAACGGTGGCGGACGGGACGACGAGTTCACCGACCGTCGCCCCGAGCCGTCGCCGGGTCCTGGCCGGCGGTGCGGCCGCACTGGGTGCCGGTCTGCTCGCCGCCTGCGCCCCGCCGCCACCCACGCCGACCCGACGCAGCGAACGCCGGCGGGTGGTGGTGATCGGCACCGGGTTCGGCGGGTCGGTCACGGCGCTGCGCCTGGCCCAGCGGGGCGTGGACGTCACGCTGATCGAACGGGGCCGCCGGTGGGCGAGCGGCCAGCGGGGCACGTTCCCGACCATGTTCGCCCCCGACCGCCGCGTCAGCTGGCTGTCGCCGACCAACACCGCAGCGGGGAACCTGATCCCGTCGCTGCCGTGGAAGCCGTACACCGGGCTGTTGGAACGCATCGACGGTGACGGCATGGACGTGGTGTGCGCCGCGGCGGTGGGCGGCGGGTCGCTCCCGTACCACGGGATGAGCGTCCAGCCCCGGGGCGACCTGTTCGACCGGGTCATGCCCGACTCGCTCGACTACCAGGAGTTCGACGAGCGCTGGTACCCGATGGCCCGCACCAACCTGGGTGCCACCCCCATGCCCGACGACGTGCTCGC
>SXMI01000224.1 GCA_005777415.1 Actinomycetota bacterium
CGTGACGTCGACGCTCTGGAGGTTGTGCTCGCGTGCGCCCCGGATGGTCAGCAGATCTCCGGACCGCGGTGACGAGGAGCGAGGCATCGGCCGCATCCTACCGCCCGAACAGGTGTTCCTCCGGCCACGCGAACCCTCGTCGGCGCAACCGCGGGCCGCTGCCATACTGGCGGCGTGTCCTCCAGCAGCGGTGCGCTCTTCCGCATCACCACGTTCGGCGAGTCCCACGGCGGTGGGGTCGGGGTGGTCCTGGACGGCTGCCCTCCTCGCCTGGCGCTCTCCGAGGCCGACGTCCAGCCCGATCTGGACCGACGACGTCCGGGGCAGAGCCGGCTGGTGACCCAGCGCGACGAGTCGGACCGGGTCGAGATCCTGTCGGGCGTCGTCGACGGGCTGACGCTCGGGAGCCCGATCGCCATGCTCGTCCGCAATGCGGATGCGCGTTCGGGCGCCTACGACCACCTGGCCGAGGTCTACCGGCCGTCGCACGCCGACTACACGACCGAGGCGAAGTACGGCATCCGGGCCGTGGCCGGTGGTGGGCGGTCATCGGCGAGGGAGACGATCGGTCGCGTGGCCGCCGGAGCGGTGGCGCGGAAGCTGCTCGCCGAGCGCTTCGGCGTCGAGGTGCTGGCCTGGGTCGATTCGGTCCACGGCATCGACGCGGCCGTCGACGCGGCGACGGTGACGCTCGAGGAGGTGGAGGCGGATCCGACGCGTTGTCCCGACCCCGATGCGGCCGCGGCGATCACCGCTGCGATCGACCGGGCTCGACGCGACGGCGATTCCCTCGGGGGAACGATCCGTTGTGTCGCCCGTGGAGTCCCGGCGGGCTGGGGTGAGCCGGTGTTCGACAAGCTCGAGGCCGACCTGGCCAAGGCCACCATGTCGTTGCCCGCCTCGAAGGGGTTCGAGATCGGTTCCGGGTTCGAAGCGGTCCGCATGACGGGCCGGGAGCACAATGACGCCTTCGTCCCGGGCCCCGACGGACGACCCCGGACGGCGACGAACCACTCCGGCGGCGTCCAGGGTGGGATCTCGAACGGCGAGGACATCACGATGCGGGTGGCGTTCAAGCCCACGGCGACGATCTCCTCGGAGCAGGACACGGTCACTCGGGACAACGAGCCCACGGTCCTCGCAGCGAAGGGACGCCACGACCCCTGCGTGCTCCCGCGGGCGGTGCCACTGGTCGAGGCTGCGGTCCTGCTGGTGCTGGCCGACCACGCACTCCGGCAGGCCGCCATCTCAGAGTGAAGTCGGGGTCATGCCGAGCTCGGGATCATGCCGAGCTCAGGGTGGGCCAGGTCGGCATTCCGGGCCGACCAGCCATCAGCCGGCACACCAGCAGGTCGCTGACCGGGCCGCAGTGGGCGGCACGGGCTGCGAGGCTGAGCTCGCCGGGTTCCACGAGACCCGAGTCGAGCAGTTCGGTCGCGAGCCTCAGCGCAGCGGACGATCGCCCTGAGAGGATCGCGGCACAGACGGCCTCGGCCGGCGGACGGAGCCGAAGCCCGTCGATGCCACTCACGGCACCTGTCACGGCACCAGTCACGGCGCGGTGAAGCCGGACCGACTCGGTGGCGCCGGAGTCCTCGAGTTGTCGCAGCAGCCGATGCCGTCGGCGCCGACCGGAACGGCCGATCCCGAAGGGGATCTCGAGGTCGACAGGGTCGGCTGGCCCGGAACCAGTGAGGCCGGCGAGCCCCAGCGCCGTCCAGGAGGTCAGGAGGGCGTGCGGCCCCGCCCACAACAGCCAGGCGCGCAGCCGTTCGTGTTGATCGGGCGGCCAGCCGGCCAGCCGGAACACCTGCGGCGCCGCAGTCCGGCGCCAGTTGCCGTAGGTGAGGTGGTGGTAGCGAGCTCGACGATCGAGGCCGGCGTCGAGTGCCTGGGCGGCGGTGAAGAGCCCCTCCTGGCCTGCAGCCACCCGCAGCAGTCGCCGCCGTCGGCCGACCCGCCTCCCCTTGTTGGGCATTGCCGGCGTGGGGACGGGCAGGTCAGGGTCGAGCGTTTCACCCGCTCCGACTCCACATTGAGCACGTCGTACCTCCCGCCCGTCAGTGCCAGACCGTCCCGTTTTTCGGGACGGTCTGGCACTGGGCGGGGTTTGGGATGGGCTGCTCACTGGGGGACGACCGTCCTCATCATCCACGACGAGTCCTTCACCATTCGCCGGGCACCCGGTCACGGGTCGGCACCTAGGGCGGAGTCCCGCCGATCGGCCGGTCAGATGCCGGCGTTGCGCAGCTCGCGCTTGAGCTCCTTGACCTCGTCGCGCAGTCTGGCGGCCTCTTCGAACCGCAGGTCGGCCGACGCCTGGTGCATCTCGTCCTCGAGGACCCGGATCAGCCGGCCCAGATCCTCGGGCGGCAGGTCCGCGAACTGCTCGGCCCTCGCCCGCTCGCCCGGCCGTTGCGTGCGCCGGCCTCGCCCGGGATGTGGCGCCTCGCCGCCCGACCCCCTCAGATCGGCGAGGATGTCGGTGACCGCCTTGTGGATCGTGGTGGGGTCGATGCCGTGCTCGGCGTTGTAGGCCTCCTGCACGCCGCGACGGCGATTCGTCTCGGAGATCGCCCGCTGCATCGAGTCGGTCAGGTTGTCGGCGTACATGACGACCTCGCCGTTCACGTTCCGCGCCGCACGCCCGATCATCTGGATCAAGGA
>SXMI01000225.1 GCA_005777415.1 Actinomycetota bacterium
CGCCCGGCCACGTCGACTTCGGTTACGAGGTGAGCCGCAGCCTCGCGGCGTGCGAGGGGGTCCTGCTCCTCGTCGACTCGAGCCAGGGAATCGAGGCCCAGACGCTCGCCAACTGTTACCTCGCCCTGGAGCACGACCTGACGATCGTGGCGGCGCTCAACAAGATCGACCTCCCGGCGGCCGATCCCGACACGTATGCCGGGGAGATCGAGCAGGTGCTGGGCATCCCCGCCGAGGAGGTGCTGCGGATCTCGGCGAAGACCGGTGAGGGCGTGCGGGAACTCCTGGACGCCGTGGTGGAGCGGATCCCCCCGCCCGTCGGTGACCCGGACGCCCCCCTGCAGGCGCTGATCTTCGACTCGCACTTCGATCAGTACCGCGGCGTGGTGAGCTCCGTCCGGGTGGTGAACGGCCAGATGCGGACCGGGTCCGACCTGCGCTTCATGCAGGCGGGCGCCACGCACGAGGCGCTCGAGGTCGGCGTGCGGAGGCCGGCGAACTCGCCCCTGGGTGCGCTCGGCACCGGCGAGGTCGGCTACCTGATCGCCGGCATCAAGGACGTCGGCGAGGCCCGCTCCGGTGAGACCGTCACCGAGGCCCGGCGGCCGGCCGACGCGCCGCTCGACGGCTACCGCGAGCCGAAGCCCATGGTGTTCTGCGGGCTCTACCCGGTCGAGGGCGACGACTTCGACCTGCTCCGCGAGTCGCTCGAGAAGCTGCGGCTCAACGACTCGAGCTTCAGCTACGAGCCCGAGACCTCGGGGGCGCTCGGGTTCGGCTTCCGGTGCGGGTTCCTGGGCCTGCTCCACATGGAGATCGTCCGTGAGCGTCTCGAGCGGGAGTTCGACCTGTCGCTGATCGCCACCGCGCCGTCGGTCGAGTACGAGGTGCGCACCACCGCCGGCGAGGACCTGGTGGTCGACAACCCCTCGGAACTGCCGCCGTCGCCGAGCATCGACCACATCCGCGAGCCGTACCTGCGGTGTTCCATCATCACCCCGACGGAGTACGTGGGCACGCTCATGGACCTGTGCCAGACCCGCCGCGGCGAGATGGACGGCATGGACTACATCTCGCCGGAGCGCGTCGACCTGCGCTACCGGCTGCCGCTCGCCGAGGTCGTCATCGACTGCTTCGACCAGCTCAAGTCCCGGACCCAGGGGTACGCCCGCCTCGACTACGAACCGGTCGGGTACCCGGTCGGCGACCTGGTCCGTGTCGACATCCTGTTGAACGGCGAACCGGTCGATGCGTTCTGTTCGATCGTCCACCGGGACAAGGCCTACGACTACGGCAAGCGGATGACCGAGAAGCTCCGCGAGATCATTCCCCGCCAGCAGTTCGACATCCCGATCCAGGCGGCGATCGGCAGCAAGATCATCTCGCGCGAGACCATCAAGGCCTTCCGCAAGGACGTGACCGCCAAGCTCTACGGCGGCGACGTGTCCCGCAAGCGGAAGCTGCTCGAGACGCAGAAGGCGGGCAAGAAGCGGATGAAGCACCTGGGCCGGGTCGAGGTGCCCTCCGATGCGTTCATCCGGGCCCTGCGCCTCGACGACTGAGCCACCCGGGATCCGGGGGCCGAGCGTGCGGGTGCCCGGTGCTGGCACTCGCGTACACTGAGTGCCAGTGCTCGACGACCGGAAGTCCGCCATCCTGCGTGCCGTCGTGGAGCACTACGTCTCGACGGCCCAGCCGGTGGGGTCGAACGCCGTGGCCGCCCGGGCCGACGTCGCCGTCTCGCCGGCCACCGTCCGCAATGAGATGACGCTCCTCGAGCGGGACGGCTACCTGGCCCAACCGCACACCAGCGCCGGCCGGATCCCGACCGAGAAGGGCTACCGGTTCTTCGTCGACTCCATCCCCGAGCGCGGCCGGGTCGACCTCTCCGAGGCGAGCGCCCGACAGGTCCGGGAGTTCTTCACCGCCGCCCACGGCGAGCTCGAGCAGATGCTGCACGACACGACCCGGCTGCTGACGAACCTGACGCACACGGCCGCCGTGGTCGTGGGCGACCAGGTGTCCGTGGCGGTGGTCCGGTCCGTGCAGCTCGTGGACCTGAGCCCCCGGGTGCTGCTGCTCGTCCTCGTGTTCAACAACGGCGACGTGGTGAAGCGCACGGTCGAACTCGACGTGGACGTCGACGCCGACGACGTGGCGCGGGCCCAGGCGGTGCTGGTGGAGGAGCTGGTCGGTCAGCCCTGGTCGGCGGTGACGGCCTGGGTGGCCCCCGGTGCGGCCCCGCCGTCGCCCCCGGTGGCGCAGACCGTCGGCACCGCGAGCGTCCTGACGGCCGTCGCCTCGTCGCTCGGCGCCGAGGACCACCCCGACGACGCCCGGATGTTCGTCGAGGGGACCTCGTTCCTGGCCGGTTCGCTCGAGGCCCGCGAGACCGTGGAGCAGGTGCTCGGGATCCTCGAGCAGCAGTTCGTCGTCGTGAGCCTGCTCAAGGAGCTCGTCGACCGGAACGTCACGGTCGCCATCGGCTCCGAGACGGGGCTCAGCCCGCTGGCCGAGTGCTCGCTCGTGCTCTCGCCGTACCGGGTGGACGGCGAGGTGGCCGGCACGATCGCCGTGCTGGGCCCGACCCGCATGGACTACCAGGAGACCGTCGCCGCCGTCGCCGTCGTCTCGCAGCGCCTGACCCGGATCCTGACCGAGGGCTGAGGCGGCGTGGAGGACCTGTACGAGCTGCTCGAGGTGGACCGCGATGCCGGTGCCGAGGAGATCAAGCGCTCCTACCGGCGTCTGGCCATGCAGTACCACCCCGATGCGAACCCCGGGGACGAGGCGGCCGAGGCGCGCTTCAAGCAGATCGCCGCCGCCTACGAGGTGCTCTCGGACCCCGAACGGCGGGCCCGTTACGACCGTTACGGCACGACCGGCGGATTCGACATCGGGGACCCGTTCGGATCCGGGCCCGGCGGGCTCGGTGACCTCTTCGAGGCGTTCTTCGGCGGGGCGAGCCCCTTCGGGGCCTCTCGGTCGCAGCCGCGCGGACCCCAGCGCGGACCCGACATCGAGGTCGTGGCCTCGCTGGACCTGCGAGAGGTGGTCACGGGCGTCCAGCGGGACCTGACCTTCCGCACGGCGCTCGCCTGCGCCGACTGCGTCGGCACCGGAGCCCAGCCGGGAACGAGCATCGAGCGGTGCGCCGAGTGCGAGGGCACCGGCGAGGTCCGGTCGATCCGCCAGACGGTCCTCGGCCAGATCGTCTCCGCCGCGCCCTGCCGCCGGTGCGGCGGCACCGGTGACGTCCTCGAGGCCGCCTGCGCCACCTGCGAGGGCGAGGGTCGGATCGTCCAGGACATCACCATCACCACCGACATCCCGGCGGGTGTCGACACCGGGACCACCCTGCGGCTGACGGGCCGGGGCGCAGTTGGCCCCCGGGGTGGTCCGCCGGGCGACCTGTACGTGCGGATCGACGTCCGGCCCCACGAGCGGTTCGAGCGGAACGGGATCGACCTGATCGAGCGACGTCGGATCTCGGTGTCCCAGGCCGCCCTCGGGGCACGGATCCTGATCGAGACGCTCGATGATCCGGACGAGCTCACGGTCCCGCCCGGGACCCAGCACGGCCACGTCGTGCCGCTCAAGGGCAAGGGCGTGCCCCGGCTCAACGGGCGAGGGCGGGGCAACCTCCTCGTCGTCCTCGAGGTCGTCGTGCCGACGGACCTGTCGGAGGAGGAGGGGAACCTCTTCCGCCGGCTCGCCGAGCTGCGCGACGAGGAGGTCGGCATGGCGGACCGCGGGTTCAAGAACTGGATCCGCGACACGCTCCAGCGGTGAGCGCCGACGACCGGCCGTGGCGCACGGCGGCGGCGCTCGTCTACGTCGATGACCTGCACGCCGACGAGCTGGCCCGCGAGGACGACCACCACCTCCGACGGGTGCTCCGGCTCCGGCCGGGCGACGAGCTCTGCCTCTGCGACGGGAGCGGTTCGGTCCGCTCGGCGGTGCTCGCCGACCCGGGCCGACTCGAACTCGTCGGCGAGGTCGGACGGGTCGGGCCGCCGCCGTCCCCGATCACGGTCGGGGTGGCGCCCCCCAAGGGTGACCGGCTCGACCTGCTCGTGGCCAAGGTCTGTGAGCTGGGGGTCGACCGGATCGTGCTGTTCGCCGCCGAGCGGTCGGTCGTCCGCTGGGATGCCGGGCGCGCCGAGCGGGCGCTGGAGCGATTGGGGCGGGTCGTGCGCGCCGCCGGGGCCCAGAGCCGGAGGACCCACCTGCCCGAACTGGTTCTGGGAGACCTGGGGGCACTCCTCGCCGCCGGTGCTCCGGTCGCCGATCTCGACGGCAGGCCGCCGGCGCCGGGGGACCGGACCTTGCTGGTCGGGCCCGAGGGGGGATGGAGCGACGAGGAGCGTGCCGCCGCCGACGCCGGGGGTGGACGGGTTCGGCTGGCGGCCGACGTGCTGCGGGTCGAGACGGCGGCCATCGCCGCCGCCGTGGCGCTCGGGTTGGCCCGTCAGGCCTGAGCCGGGGTCGCCCTGCGAGGTCGGCCGCCCACCCTGCGGCCCCGGAGTTCGCACTCGCCCACGGAGAGTGGCACACTGCAGTCGCACTGAGTGGGGACGGAGTGGTGCGTCAGAGCGGCCCGACGGGTCGCACGAGCGTGACGGGAGCGGACGTGAGCAACGAGGACCAGATCGAGCAGGAGCACTACGGGCGGGTCGTCGGCGGCCGGCTCCGGCAGATCCGCAAGCAGAAGAACCTGTCGCTCCAGGAGGTCGAGTCGATCTCCGACCACGAGTTCAAGGCCAGCGTGCTCGGTGCCTACGAGCGGGGCGAGCGCTCCATCTCGGTGCCCCGACTCCACCGTCTGGCCCGCTTCTACCGGGTGCCGGTGGACCAGTTGCTCCCCGGCGACGACGGCGAGGCCCCCGAGGCGAACGAACGGGACCAGGCTCCGACCAAGTCCCGCATCGACCTGGCCAAGCTCGACGAGCTCGACAGCCCCGATGCCGAGATGCTGGCCCGGTACCTGCGGATGATCCAGGTGCAGCGCCAGGACTTCAACGGCCGGGTCCTCACGATCCGGCGCGACGACATGCGGGCGATCGCCTGCATGCTCGGGGTCAGCGAGGACCAGGCCGGCGGCCGCCTCGAGGAGCTCGGCCTCGGCTGACTCAGCAGTCGGCCCAGACGTCGTAGAGCGTCCAGGTTCCCGGCCCGGCCACCCGGTCGACCCGGACCCCGCCGACGCAACCGGCCCCGTCGAGCTCGGCCAGCAGGTCGGTCTCGTTGCTCCGTCGGTAGCGGCGGTCGTAGCTCGGGAACGCGACCACGTGGTCGACCCGACGCTCCCGCAGGAACGCCACGTACTCGTCGGTCGAGGCGAACGGGCCGCGGTGGAGCCCCTCGGGGAAGAACTCGGCGTCGAGCACGCCGCCGGCCCGGGCCACGGCGTACAGCCCGTACTTCCCGTCGAACCCGCTGAGGACCCGGAACGTGTCGCCGTCGGTGACGCCGCCCGATGCGGCGAACCCGTCGATCTCCGGTATCGGATCCCGACGTAGCGCACCCCAGCCGAAGTCCATGCCGAACGGTCGGTACATCGGCCACTGCAGGGCCACGAACAGGACGCTGAGCACCACCGGGGTCCACCCGGGGACCCGCACCCGGCGCTGGTGCTGGATCCCGACGAGCACCAGGGGCACCAGCACGACCAGGAGCCGCATCCCCGCTGTCTGGAACAGGGCTGCCACCTGGGTGACCAGGGTCGTCTGCGCCACGACCGGTGACTGGAACACGGCCCACACCGCCGGGAGCGACAGCAGAACGCTGAGCGCCCAGCACCCCAGCAGCGGCCAGCGGCGATCGCGTCGCTCGAGCGGCAGCCACACGAGGACGACGACGGCGACGATGGGCATGGTGACCGCCGGGTGGGTCACCTGCGCCGCCACGGCGAGCACGACCGCCAGCACCCGACGGTTCCGGTGCCAGCACCCCATGGCGAGCAGGGTGAACGTCGTCGACCACAGGAACGGCAGCTGGCCGAGCAGCGGCGAGATCACCAGCGCCGGGTTGGTCAGCACCGCCACGGCCCACCAGCCCCGGCGCAGCGAGGGCATGGTCCAGAACGTGGCGGCGACGGTGCCGGCGAAGCCGAGGACCAGCCAGAGGCTGACGGCCCGGTCCCCGAGCACGGGCCAGACGAGCGCCGAGGTCAACCACGGGATGGACGCGTACGGGAACGTCAGCGCCTCGCCGTTGGCGAGCACGTCGATGCGCCACGGCACCCCGTCGCCGCCCCAGAGCTGCTCGGCGATCCACCAGACGTGGACGTTGTTGCTGAGCGAGTCGTGGGTGATGAACACCGGTCGGGCCAGGATCAGGATCCCGATGACCACCCACGCGGCGCCCACCACCGCCACCGCCACCCGGCCGGAGCGCTCCCAGCCGTCGGTGTCGGTGCGACCCGGTGGGCCACCGGCGGCCGCCGGGTCGGGTGTGCCCGGGTCGGCTGCCGGGGTGGGTGTCGCCGGGTTGGGGTCCGCCGCAGTGGGTACGGTGTCGGGACGAGCGGGTTCGGTCATGGCGGAGGTCCGGCGACTCGGGTGCAGGTGCGCTGCGGCCCGGCGCGGACGCCCATTGTGGCCGACCCGTCCGCCCTGCGGGTCCACCGTGCGGCGGGAGCATCAGGATGAACCGGATGGACGCCGCCGACCCGAATCCGACCACAGCGTCCACCGGTGCGGCACCGGCGCGCCGCTCCGTCCTCGACGCGGCGATCGGCCTGGCGTGGTGCTCGATCCTCTGGCCGCTGCTGTTCCTGGCCGACGGTGCCCCGTCCCGGGAGGTGGTGACGGCCTGGATCGCCGTCGCCGCCGGTGCGCTGGCGGCCGTGCTCGCCGATCGGCTGGCGGGACCTGCACGGACGCCGCCGGTCCGGCTGGCCGGCTGGGCGGCGGCCTCGGCCGGTGCGCTGTGCGTGGCCGTGACCCCGGCCGGACTGTCCACCGTCATCCTGGGCGTGCTGATCGGTGGTGCCGTCGGCCTGACGGCCGGCTGGCCGACCTCGCTCCGGGGGTGCGCCCCCGGCACCGCGATCGGCCTGGTGGCGGCCGTCGCCCTCTTCCTGGGGCCGGCGCCGGATCCCGTCGTCCTCTGGTTCGTGGTCGTCGCCACGGCCGCACCCGTGCTCACTGCCGTCGGGATCCGGACACCGGGCCGGGATGGATCGGCCGGCGTCGGCCGGCCTCGGTCAGTGGCGGCCGTGGTGGCGTGCTCGGCGCTCGGGCTGCTCGCCTGGACGGGCGCGAACGACCCCCAGCTGTCGTGGTTCGGGCCCGTGGTGGCCCATGGCCCCCGGGACGTCGGGACGGTCGCGCTCACCTTCGACGACGGGCCGAACGTGCCGTACTCGCTGCGCATCGCCGACGTGCTCGAGTCGCGGGGAGCGCGGGGCACCTTCTTCCTGGTGGGCAAGGCGATCGACGCGGAGCCGGCGGCCGCCCGGGAGCTGATGGAGCGTGGCCACCTGGTCGGCAACCACTCGTACCACCATGACTACTGGCGCTGGCTCGATCCCGGCTACCCGGAGCTCGACCGGACCCAGGACGCCTTCGAGCGGCACCTGGGTGTCTGCCCGGCCCTCTACCGGCCGCCCCACGGACAGCGGACCCCGTTCGTCAGCGCGCAGGTCGCCTCCGAGGGCATGCGCACCATCACCTGGGACGTGTCCGGGCTGGACTGGTCGCTGACCGACGGCGACGAGGTGGCCCGACGGATCCTGGCCCGGGTGCAGCCCGGCTCGATCGTCCTGTTGCACGACGGCCTCGACGGCGTGGCCGACGCCGACCGGCAGGTCGTGCTCGACGCCCTCCCGCTCATCCTGGACGGGCTCGAGGAACGGGGGTTGCGGCCCGTCCGGGTCGACGAGCTCGTCGACGTGCCCGACTACCTGCCCGACTGCTGAACGTGCCGCCGTTCGGGGCGGGGCTCAGCGGCGCCGACGGAGGACGCGTCGGGCCAGCAGCACGGGGCTCAGCGCCAGGGCTGCGAGTCCGGCGCTGGCGAGCACCGGCGGCACCAGGCTCGGCACCGGCTGTGAGCGGGGTCGACGCATCGTCACCCGGAACGCCGCGCCCACCATGGCGGCCAGGTCGATCACGACGTCCTTCATCCGGGTCCTCGACCGGAACACCGGGACCGGTACCAGGATCGAGTTGTCGATGCGCATGCCGAGCCGCGACATGACGATCGCGACCTCGACGGTCTCGGAGTACTTGTAGCCCTGGTAGTAGTCGAGGGCCTCGGCGAGCGCCCCCAGCCGGAAGATCCGGTAGCCGGACTCCACGTCGTGGAGCCGCACGCCCCCGGACCACATGGTCGCCCAGGTGCTCATGACCCAGTTCCCGGCCTGCTTGTAGACGGGGTACGTCGACAGGTCCCGGCGGACGATGAGGGCGTCCAGGTGGTCGGCGAGCATGGTCGCCCGCAGGTCGTCGAGCACGGCGAGTTCGTGCTGGCCGTCGGCGTCGATCGTGTAGATCAGATCGTCGGCGTCCAGCTCCCCGTCGGCCAGTCGCCGCCGCAGGTCGGTGAAGGCCAGGTAGTAGGCCTCGCTCATGCCCTGGTTGACCTCGTGGACCAGCATCCGGGCCTGCGGGTGGCCGGGGAGGAAGCGCTCGATCTCGGAGCGGGTGCGGTCCGTGGAGCCGTCGTCGACCACCACGAGCTCGTCGACGTAGCCGATGAGCTTGCCGAGGACGTCGCGGACGGTCGGCTCCTCGTTGTAGGCGGGGACGACGGCGATGCGACGGGGTTCGCTCACGAAGGGCTCCTCGCTTCAGTCGGCGGGCGCGACGCGGTTCGCCACGTACCAGTCGAACGACCGGCGCATGCCCTCGTCGATCTGGACCTGTGGCTCCCAGCCGAGCACGTCACGGGCGGCGTCGCTGCGCACGGTCTGGGCCGCCAGGTCGCCGGGGCGGGACGGCCCGAAGCTGACCTCGACCTCCCGGCCCGTCTCGCCGACGAGCTCGGCGGTCATCTCGGCGAGCTGGCGGATCGTGACCGGCTCGGGGCCGTTCAGGTTCACCACCTGGTTCTCGGCGGCCTCGGCGAGCGCGAGCACGTGGGCCCGGGCCAGGTCGGTGACGTAGACGAAGTTGCGGGACTGCATGCCGTCGCCGTCGATGGTGAGCGGCTCGCCGCCGAGGGCCCGGCGGAAGAACGCCGACATGACGGTCGTCTCGCGCATGTTCGGGCCGTAGGGGATGCCGTAGCGCAGGATCGTGTACGGACGGTCGTACAGGTTGCGGTAGTCCCGGCAGGCGAACTCCGAGGCGATCTTGGTGGTGATGTACAGGTGGCGGTCGGTGTCGGGACTGAACGGGCTGTGCTCGTCGACGACCTCGTCGGTGCAGGCGCCGTAGACCCACACGGTCGATGCCAGCACGACCCGGCCGGCATCGGCGCGCCGGGCCGCCTCGAGCACGTTGACGGTTCCGAGCACGTTCACCGCCACGGCCGTGGCCGGGTCGGCGAACACGTCGTTCACGTCGGCCATGGCCGCCAGGTGGAACACGGCGTCGGTGCCGGCGACGGCCGGCTCCAGCGTGGCCACGTCGGTGATGTCGACCCGGTGGAACTCGACGTCGTCCCGCTCGGGTTCCCGGGTGTCGAGCACGCGGACGGCGTACCCGGCCTCCACCAGGGCGTCGACCACGTTCGATCCGATGAACCCCGACCCACCGGTGACGGCGACGGTGCCGGTCGTGGTGTCGGTCACGATGCGAGGGCCGCGTGGACGGACTCGACGACCAGGTCGGCCTGCTCCTCGCTCATGATCGCTGAGACCGGCAGGCAGACGTGCCGGGCGCAGAGCTCCTCGGCTCCGGGCAGCGGCCCGTCGGCGTACGGGGCGAAGACCGACTGGAGGTGGAGCGGCGCCTCGTAGACCTCACCCGACAGGGCGACCTGGTACTCGGAACGGAGCCGCTGCTTGAGCTCGGCCCGGTCGACGCCCTCGGGCAGGAAGGCGATGTACTTGTAGTAGTTGCAGGTCGAGTTCGACGGGATCTCGAGCGGCCGGAGCGGGCTGTCGGCGAGGAGCTCGTCGTAGCGAGCGGCGATCCGGCGGCGGTGGGCCACGAACTCGTCGAGGCGCCGCATCTGCGAGAGCGCGATGGCCGCGTGCGGCTCGCTCATCCGCCAGTTGTAACCGAGGCGTGTGTGGTCGTTGGTGAGGAACGACGCCTTGCCCTGGTCCCGGTAGATCAGGGCCTCCTCGGCGATCCGGTCGTCGGCGGTGACGATCATGCCGCCCTCGCCGCCGGCGATGACCTTGGTCGGGTAGAAGGAGAACGACCCGGCCACGCCGAACGTGCCCGCCATCTGCCCGTCGAGGGAGCTGCCGTGGGCGTGGGCGGCGTCCTCGACGAGCCAGAGTCCGTGCTCCTCGCAGATCCGCTGCAGCTCGCGGACGCTGGGCGGCACGTACCCGCCGATGTGCACGGTGACCACGCCGACGGTGTCCGGTCCGATGGCGGCCTCGACGGCGGCCGGATCCAGCGCCATGGTCGCGGGGTCGCAGTCGACGAAGCGGATCCGCGCTCCGGAGGACAGCGTGGCGGCGGCCGTGGCGAAGAAGCTGTTGGTCTGGACCAGGACCTCGCCCCGGGAGGCCTCGAGCACCCGCAGCGGGATCTCGAGGGCACTCGTGCCCGAGCTCACCGCGATGGCGTGCGGGCTGGCGTGGGCCACGGCGAACTCGGCCTCGAGCTCCTTGCCGATCGAGCCCAGGGTGAGCTGGCCGCTCTTCAGGCATTCGTCGATCCGCCGGAGGATCTCCTCGCGATCCTCGTCGGGGAAGTGGATCGCGGCTGCGGGGACTCGCATCTGGCGGAGCCTTTCGGTCGGGTGCGCCGGGCCCGAGGAGGGTCCGGGTCCCCCCAAGGGGGATCGGCGAATCGTAGTCCTGCGCCTCGGAGCGACCGCGAACCCGACCACCGTCAGGACGACGTTGCCGACTGGATTCGACCCCGTCCCGGCCCGATGTCACGATGAGTGTTCGACACCCTCCGGTGCGTCCCCGGGACGCACTGCGGGGGGTCCGGTCCGGGTGGACCCCGAACCGGAGGAGCAGTGGCCGACGGGCCGGGGACGAGGTGGACGGTGGACGCGATGGCGCTCGATGACGGACGGTCGGACGGCGCACCGGCCGGAACCCGGCCCGGGCGGCGCACACGACGGGTGGTCTCCGTGCTGGCGTTGCTGGTGGCAGCGCTCGGACTGGTGCTCGCGGGTGCCGCCCCGGCCGGAGCCAGCCCGGCGACGGGTTCCGGGATCGATCACATCGACGTGTCGCTGGGCTCCCAGCGCGTCCGGGTCTGGGGCACCGACGGGACGCTGATCAGGGACTTCCCGGTGTCGACCGGGTCACGCGGCCGGACGCCGTCCGGGTCGTTCAGGATCTACCGCCGCTCGGCCTCGACGATCTCGACCACGGACTACATCACGACCATGCAGTGGATGACGAACTTCACCGGCGGGATCGGCTTCCACGGGATCCCTCGCAAGTACGGCCAGCCCCTCTACACCCCGCTCGGCGAGCGGCCCGTGTCCGCCGGTTGCGTCCGGATGGCCGACGCCGATGCCGAGTGGATCTACCGCAACGCGCCGAACGGGACCCGCGTCAACGTCAAGTGACGGGCCGGACCTCCGGGAGCAGCAGTTCGAGTCCCGGGTGGATCAGGTCGGGGTCGGCCGGGTCGGCGAGCCGGTCGCGGTTGGCGTCGATCAGCACCATCCAGTAGCGGACCACCTCGCCGTCCTCGGGGGCACGGCCGAGCCGGGTGCGCAGCTGCTCGGTGGCGATCGACCAGAAGTGCTCGCCGTCGGCGACCCGGTGGATCCGGCCGCTCGCCTCGGGAGCGGTGATCGCGGCCGGTGACGCCGGTGGCGCGGCCGGTGCCGCCGGTGGCGCGGCAGGTGCCGCCGGTGGCGCAGGGGTGGTGGCGTCGTTTCCCTCGGGGAGGGAACCGGCGGTCGCGCCCGGGACCGCTCCGGGGGACAGCGTCGGTGGCGCCGCC
>SXMI01000226.1 GCA_005777415.1 Actinomycetota bacterium
AGCAGGCGGCGGCACCGGGCGACGACGTCGTGGCTGGTCCAGCCCGCCGGCTTGTCGACGACACAGATCCCGACCGGTGCCGCGGCCGGTGCACCGTCGGTCACGACTCGTCGTCGTCGAGCTGGCGGAGGATCTCCTCGACCCGCAGCGCCGAGGCGAGCACGTCGTCGGGCCGGAACTCGATCTGGGGGGTCTTGCGGAGTCGGACCTCCCGGTTGACGACCTGTTGGATCCGCCAGCGGAGCTCCTCGAGCGCCTCCGGCACCTCGTCCAGGCGACCCTCCGACTCGGCCTGCATGGCCGAGTAGTAGACGGCGGCGTGCTCGAGCGAACCGTCGACCACCACGTCCGTGACCGTGACCATCTCCAGCCGCTCGTCGCCGATCCGCTCGAGTTCGGAGGCGACGACCTCACGGACGAGTTCGCCGACGCGGTCGGTACGGGAGAACTGGGCCGGGCGTCGCCGGCCACCACGTCGGGCCACGGCGCATTCGTACCACGACGGCGGGGGCTGCGCCGAGGCGGCGCCCGGCACCGGCCGGCGGACCTCGTGACGTCGGTCGCCACGCCGGTCCGGGCACACTGGTCGGGCGATGCAGTTGACACCCCCGCCCTACCGGCCGCCCCGGTCGAGTGAACCGCCGTCGAACGGCCCGGCTCCCCGTCGCCGCCAACCCACGACGCCCGGCCAGAAGCGGGCGATCCTGGCGATCGCCGCCGGCGCCGGGGTCCTGGCGGCGATCACCTCTTCCTCCTCGCCGACCATGTGGGAACCCGCCGACATCTTCTGGCGGTGGTTCGCCGCCACCGGCGTGGCCCTCTGCGCCTCACGATCCCGCCGGTGGACCCTGGTGTGGTTGACCGTGCCCGCCGCGGTCCTGGGGGTTGGAGCCTCCCGGGCCGCCGGGATCCTGGCGCTCGTCGGTGCCGCCGTCCTGTTGGGCACCAAGCTCCGGGACCGACGCCTCCGCAGCGCCGTCGGCGGGCTGGGCGCGGTCGGTCTCCTCGGCATGGCGCTGCCCGAGCCGGTCGACATCGCCGGCGTGACCGCCGTCGTGGCCGTCGTGGCGGTCGCCCCGACCGTGTGGAGCGCGCTCCGGCGCGCCCGGACGCGTGAGCGGCGGATGGCCGGGTGGGTGCTGGGCACCCTGGCGGCCATCTGCCTGGTGGGCGTCGTGTCGGCCGTGGCGTTCGCCGCCGCCAGCGCCCGGGACGCGCTCGACGCCGTGGAGGCGAGCGACCGGGCGATCGACCAGGCGTCCGACGAGGACACCGAGCTGACCGCCCGGGGGTTCGAGGACGCCGCCGACAGGTTCGAGCAACTGGCCGTCCGCTCGGAGCGCAGTTGGTACCTGCCGGCCCGGTTCGTGCCGGTCGTCGGGGCCAACGTGAACCTGGCGATGACGGCGTTCGATGCCGGCGACCGGCTCAACCGGACCGCAGCGGAACTGAGCCGCACCGTCGACCAGGACGCGCTGACGCTCCCGGACGGCGGACTCGACCTGGCTGTCCTGGCGTCGTTCCGCGGTCCGGCCACCGATGCCGCCGACGCCGTCGCATCGGCCCGGAGCGACCTGGACGCCGCCGAGTCCCCGTGGTTGCTGCCGCCGCTGCGCTCGGAGCTCGGCACCATCGACGACTCCCTCACCGAGGCCGAGGACTCGGCTCGCACCGTGGCGCTGGCCGCCGAGGTGACCCCGGGCATGCTCGGCGCGGACGGGCCACGCCGCTACCTGCTGCTGCTCGGCAACCCGGCGGAGCTCCGGGACGTCGGCGGCCACCTGGGCAACTGGGCCGAGCTCGTGGCTACGGACGGCCGGCTCGAACTCGTGGAGGTCGGGGCCCCCTACGACCTGTTCACCCCGTTCGACAACCCGCCGCCGACCCTGACGCCAGGCGCCTATCCGCAGTCGCTCGAGGAGCTGCGACCGCAGTACTTCCCTCAGAACTGGGGTGGCACACCCGACATGGACGCCGTGGCCCGGCTCGCCGCCGAGCTGTTCCCCCAGGCGCGGCCGGGCGGCCCGATCGACGGGGTCATCTACGCGGACCCGACCGCCTTCGCGGCCCTGCTCGAACTCACCGGCGGGGTCGAGGTGCCGACGACCGACGTGACCCTCACGAGCGAGAACGCCGTGCAGTTCCTGACCGTGGACCAGTTCGTCGAGTTGACCGACGCCCCGGCCGGCACCGATCCGCTCGGGGACGCCATCGAGACGGCGGTCCGGCGGTTCGCCGACTCGCCGCTCCCCGGCCCCCAGCGGCTCGCCGAACTCTTCGCTCCCGTCGTCGACGGTGGCCACCTGCAGATGAGCACGTTCGACCCGGATCGCAACCGGCTGCTCGACCGGCTGGGGCTGCGGCGGACCCTGGAGCGACGGGGCGAGGAGGACATCCTCGCCGTCGTCAACCGGAACGCGAACCCGTCCAAGATCGACGCCTTCCTGCGCCGAGAGGTGACCTACGACGTCCAGTGGCAGCCCGGCACCGGGCAGATCCGCTCGACCGTCACGGTGCGGCTCACCAACGACGTGCCCGCCACCGGACTCGACGAGGACCAGGTGAACCCGCCCCCGGCGACCCCGGCCCGGACGAACCGGACGCAGCTGTCGATCCTCACCCCGCTGAGCGCCACCGGGGCGACCCGGGACGGCGAGCGGGCACCGTTCGGCACGCAGGCCGAGTCACCCTCGGTGTTCCGCCACAACATCTGGGTCGAGCTCGCCCCGGGGGCGTCGACCACGGTGACGCTGTCGCTGACCGGCCGGAGCGACGAGCAGTTCTACCAACTCCACTGGCTCGGCCAGCCGGCGCTCAACACCGAGCCCACCACGGTCCGGGTCTCCGAGCTCGGCGAGTCCCTCGAGCAGGGTGGGATCCTGCTCGAGGAACGGTTCCCAGCCACCGAGGATCGGACGATCCTGTACGACCCGAGGCGAATCGTCAGCTGAAGCACCCCTCCGGGACCGGGATCACCCCGCACCGGATCGGATCGACCGCTCTCCGTGTTATTTTGCGTCTGCAAAGGGCCGTTACGGCCTGAGGGACCAGCAATTTTCCTCTAGTGCTGGACACGGAGAGTGGAGTTCTCCACAATCGGGTCAGTCCACGGCGGTGCGGGAAACCCCGCGGAGCAGGAACACAAGGGGTCCACATGTCAGAGGTCACCACCACCCAGCCCCGGCGGGGCCGAAGCGCCCTGCTGGCCATCGGTCTTGTCGCCGGGTTCGTCACCGTGCTGACGGCCTGCCCGCCGCCGCCCACGCCGACGACCACCACCACGACGACCACCTCGTCGACCACCACGACCATCGCACCCGGCTGCGTGGGCTACACCCCCACCGGCATCGGTGTCAGCGACAACCTGGTCTCC
>SXMI01000227.1 GCA_005777415.1 Actinomycetota bacterium
CTGCAGAACCTGATGGAGTCCTCGCTCGACTTCCTCGAGAAGCAGGTCATCCAGCCGGCGATCGGCAACGACGGCATGCGCTACCTGCCCATGCTCGTGGCGATGTTCTTCTACATCTGGATCGGGAACCTGTTCGAGATCATCCCGACCGCCCACATGCCCGCCAACGCCCGGATGGCCAACCCGCTGGTCCTGGCGCTGGTCGCCTGGGTCATGTTCATTGGGGTGGGGCTCAAGCACCACAAGCTCCACTACCTCAAGGAGGTGCTGTTCCCGCCGGGCGTGCCCGCGGCGCTGTACATCCTGGTGACGCCGATCGAGCTGCTGTCCACCTTCATCATCCGGCCCTTCTCGCTGGCCGTCCGACTCTTCGCCAACATGCTCGCCGGCCACATCCTGCTGGTCACCTTCTCGGTGCTCTGCATCACGCTGTGGGGGTTCCAGATCCTCAACGTCGTGAACCTGGTCGCGTTCCCGATGCTGGTGGCCTTCACCGGCTTCGAGTTCATGGTGGCGTTCCTGCAGGCGTTCATCTTCAGCCTGCTGACCGCCGTCTACATCGGCGGTGCTCTGCACCCCGCCCACTGACCTGAACCCACGGCCACCGCCCGGTGGCCACTGAACAGGAGAACCCACACCCATGAGTGCACTGTCCAACGCTGCAGCGCAGGCCATCGCCCAGGCCGGAGAGACCGCGGTCGTCGACGGCGATGCCCTGAAGGCCGCCGAAGGCGCCAGCTCCGCCGGCTTCGCCTACGGCCTGGCCGCCATCGGCCCGGGTATCGGCATCGGCTACCTCGTCGGCCAGGCCGTCCAGGCCATGGCCCGCCAGCCCGAGTCGGCCGGCCAGGTGCAGACCACGATGTTCCTGGGCATCGCCTTCACCGAGGCGCTCGCCCTGATCGGCTTCGTGGTGTTCATCCTCCTGAAGTTCGTCTGATCGACTCCGGCGCCGACCCGGTCCACGGGACGGCGCCGGAACGATCCGCCGAAGCCGACCGTCGTCGCCCGGTACGCGGGCGGCCCGACCACCGCCCCCGGGCGGAGCGATCTGGAGAGACCCATGCTGTTCGCAGCGATCAACCTGTTGGCCGCCGAGGGTGGTGAGAAGGCCGTCGTCAACCCCGTCGTCCCGGACACCCTGGGCGAGATCGTCTGGGGTGCGATCTTCTTCTTCCTGACGTGGATCGTCCTCCGCTACGTCTGCCTCCCCCCGCTGCTCAAGGCACGCGCCGACCGTGGGCTGCAGGCCCAGGCCGACTACGAGGCGGCGGCCGCCGCCGAGGCCCAGGCCGAGCAGGTCCGGCGGGACTACGAGGCGACCATCTCCGAGGCCCGCCTGCAGGCGTCCCGGACCGTCGAGGAGGTCCGCGCCGCCGCCGACGCCGAACGGGGTCGCCAGGTGCTCGCAGTGGAGCAGGAGATCGCCGAGCAGCGGCAGGTGGCCATGTCCGAGCTCGAGAGCGCCCGGACCGCGGCGCTCGGCCAGCTCAAGGGCGACGTGGCCGACCTGGCCGCCGCTGCGGCCTCGAAGGTGGTGCAGGCGCCGGTCGACCCGGCGTCGGTGCGCTCGACCGTGGACGACTACGTGGACCGCTCCGGCGGGACCAAGTGACCGGGAGGACCCCGTGACGCTGATCAACCTGCTCGCATCCGAGGCGCCCAACGAGTGGTGGCTGCCCGGCGACAAGAACGAGGTCATCTGGGGGACGCTGGCGTTCCTGATCGTGGCCTTCCTGCTGGTGAAGTTCGGTCGTGAGCCCGTCCGCAAGTACTACGCCAACCGGACCGCGGCGGTGGAGGAGCAACTCGGCGCAGCCGAGCAGGCCCGTGCCGAGGCCGAGGCCGAGCGCGACCGGATCAAGGCGGCGCTGGCCGACTCCGACTCCGAGGCCGCCCGGATCATCGAGGACGCCCGCCAGTCGGCCGACCGGCTCCGGGCCGACATCGAGGCCCGGACCGTGACCGAGATCGCCCAGCTGCGGGAGCGGGCCGAGGCCGATCTGGCCACGACCCGGACCCAGGCGACCGCGGATCTCACCGGCGAGGTGTCCCGGCTGGCGCTCGGTGCCACCGAACAGGTCGTCGGCTCGACCCTGGACGACTCCGCCCAGCAGCGGCTCATCGACGACTACATCCGCCAGGTCGGCTCCCAGAACTGACCGGCCGGCCCACCACACGAGAGACCCCGAGGACCCACGACCATGAGCGACCCACGAGCCAGCGCCTACGCCGACGCGGCGCTCGCCATCGCCAACGCAGAGGGCGACGCCGGCGAGGTGACCGACGAGCTGGTCCGCTTCGGCCAGATCCTGTTGGGCAACGACGAACTCCGTCGGACCCTGTCGGACCCCCACCTCCCGGTGGACAAGCGGGCCCAGATCGCCGAGGACGTCCTGCAGGGCCGGGCCACGGCGACGACCGTCTCGTTCGTCTCGCTGCTCGTGTCCTCGGGCCGCATCGGTGATCTCCCGGCCATCGCCGAGGAGATGACCCAGCGGGCGGCGTCCGCCGCCGGCGAGACCGTCGCCGAGGTCCGCTCGGCCGTCCCGCTGAGCGACGAGCAGGTCGCCGAGCTGGCTCGGGCCCTGTCCGCCCGGACCAACCGCACCGTCACCGTCCGCAACGTCGTCGACGAGTCCGTCATCGGCGGCGTCGTGACCCGGATCGGCGACTCCGTCCTCGACGGCTCCGTCCGTACCCGCCTCAACCAGCTGCGCGAGGCCTTCTGAGCCCCGGCTCGGAACCCCGCACCCATCAGTCGACACCGGAAGCACAGGAGAGCAACCCAGTGGCCGAGCTCACCATCAACACCGCCGACATCACGGCGGCCATCAAGCAGAACCTCGAGGGCTTCACGCCCGACCTGGAGCTCACCCAGGTCGGTCGGGTCGTCGAGGTCGGCGACGGCATCGCCCGCGTGTCGGGCCTGCCCGACGCCGCCGTCAACGAGCTGCTCGAGTTCGAGTCGGGCCTCCTCGGTCTGGCCCTGAACCTCGACGAGGACTCGATCGGCGCCGTGGTGCTCGGCGAGGTCGACACGGTGGAGGAGGGCCAGACGGTCCGGGCCACCGGCCAGATCCTCTCGGTGCCGGTCGGCGACGGCGTGCTCGGCCGGGTCGTGAACACCCTCGGTGAGCCGATCGACGGCCGGGGCCCGCTCGCCAACGTCACCCAGCGCCGGATGGAGATCCAGGCGCCCGGCATCATGGGCCGTCAGCCGGTGGGCGAGCCCATGCAGACCGGCATCAAGTCGATCGACTCCCTGATC
>SXMI01000228.1 GCA_005777415.1 Actinomycetota bacterium
GGTCGTGCTCGACGCCGAACGATTCGGGATCGCCCAGCTCCACCAACTGCGCGGCCGTGTCGGCCGCGGCACCGCGGCGAGCCGCTGCATCCTGGTGAGCACCGCGCCTCCCGGCCCCGAGGGCGCGGCCCGGCTCGAGGCGCTGGTCCGGACCCAGGACGGCTTCGAGCTGGCCGAGGTCGACCTGGACCTGCGCGGTGAGGGCACGGTGATGGGTGAACGGCAGCGGGGCCGGAGCGATCTCCGTCTGGCCTCGCTCCGTCGGGACCGGGTGTGGGTCGAACGGGCGCGGCAGGTCGCGTCCGAGTTGATCGACGAGCGCGGGGAGATCCTGGTTCCCGCTCTGGCCGAGGAGTTGCGACTGCTGGACCCCACCGACGAGGCGTTCCTGACCAAGTCCTGACCCGGGGCAGACTCGGTGCCGTGCGGAACCTCCCGGACCTGATCTCCCGGCCCCGGCCCGGCGGCCGTCCCACGGCGGGCCGCTAGGTGCGGGTCGTGGCGGGGTCGGCCCGCGGTCGCCGTCTGGTTGCACCGCCCGGCGCCGGGACCCGACCGACCTCGGACCGGGTGCGGGAGGCGGTGTTCAACTCGCTCGGGTCCCAGGGGGCGCTCGTCGGAGCGGCCGTCGTCGACCTGTTCGCCGGGACCGGTGCGCTCGGGATCGAGGCGCTCTCCCGAGGCGCCGAGCATGCCTGGTTCGTCGAGCAGGACCGCGCCGCGCTGGACGCGCTGCGCGACAACCTGCGGACGACCGGACTGGAGGACCGGGCGACGGTCGAGGCGGTCCCGGTCGACCGGGCCCTGGCGCCGGGTGGGCCGCTGGCCGACGTGGCCGCCGACCTGGTCGTCGCCGATCCGCCGTACTCGTTCGACGGGTGGGAGGAGTTGTGTGTCGTGGCGTTCGCCCGGTGGCCCCGGGCGCTGCTCGTGGCGGAGTCCGACCGGCCCATCGAGGTCGACGCCACCGGCACCGCCGGGCGATTGGTCGCCAGCCGTCGGTACGGAACTACGGTGGTCTCGTTCCTCCGCGGCGTGGCCGAGGTGGACGAGGAGGACCCGGTGCCGGGTCGTCCGGGCTGAGTCGTCCGGACTGACTCGGCGCCCCCGGACGGGGCCGTCCGGGGCCGGACCCGGGCGGAGTGCTCGAGGAGCTCGAGGAGGAGGTTGCGACGTGACGGTGGTGCTCTACCCCGGGTCGTTCGATCCGATCCACAACGGACACGTGGAGATCGTGGAGACCGCGTCGCGGCTGTTCGACCGGGTGGTCGTGGCGGCGATGCGCAACCCGTCGAAGGGTGAGCCCCTCTTCTCGCTCGAGGACCGCCAGGGCCTCATCGAGGCGTCGCTGGCGCACCTCGACAACGTCGAGGTGACGATGTTCTCGACCCTCGTGGTGGACCTGGCCCGCCAGGTCGGCGCCCACTTCATCGTCAAGGGCCTCCGGGCGGTGTCGGACTTCGAGTCCGAGTTGCAGATGGCGCAGATGAACCGGTCGATCTCGGGTGTGGACACGCTGTTCATCCCGTCGGCGTCGGGCAACTCCTTCCTGGCCTCTCGGCTGATCCGGGAGATCGCGCGCTTCGGCGGAGATGTGACCAACATGGTGCCCGCCCCGGTCGCGGCGCTGCTCACCGAGCGCTTCGGTGACGCCACGACGGCATCCTCCTGAGTCCGGGCAGCGGCGGCCAGACTGGGAGGGACGCCGGTGCCGGACCACGGCGGAGGACCGGTGAGCGACAGCCACCCTGCACCAGGAGCAGACTGAGGGACATGACGCCACGACCCGAGGACGATCGAGATGAGGCGACCCGCCGGAACGGTACCCCCGACCCGTACCGCATGCCCGAGACCGAGCAGCTCCTCCGGCGCGTGATCGAGATCGTCGAATCGGCACCGGGCCTGCCCATGTCGGCCTCGGTGCGGATCAACAAGGACGAGCTGCTGGAGCTGCTCGACGACGCGGTGGCCCAGCTGCCCGAGGAGCTCCGCTCGGCCCGGTGGCTGCTCAAGGAGCGAGAGGAGTTCACCGCCCGCACGCGCCGGGAGGGCGAGGAGATCATCACCGACGCCCGGACCCGGGTGGCCAACATGGTCCAGCGCACCGAGGTGGCGAAGGCCGCCGAGCTCCGGGCCCGGCAGATCATCGAGGAGGCCGAGGCCGAGGCCCGCCGGATGCGACGGGAGACCGAGGACTTCTGCGACCAGAAGCTGGCCAGCTTCGAGATCGTGCTGGAGCGGATCAGCCAGACCGTGGCGACCGGTCGATCCCGGCTGGCGGCACCGACGATCGAGGAGGCCGAGCTCTCGGACCTGGACGACGACGATCGGGACGACGGCCCGACCGTGTTCGACCAGGAGCTGTGAGCCCCCGTTCCGAGCCGCTTCGGATCCCCGTCGCCGAACTGCGGCGGCGCCCGGGCAACCGGGCCACGGTCGAGCGGAAGGTCCCGGTCGGAGGACTGGGGGTCGGTTCGGCGTCGACGCCGCCCGATGCCGAGGCGCAGGTGGTGCTCCACCTCGAGTCGCAGTCCGACGGGGTGACCGTGCAGGGCGAGGTCCGGGCGCCGTGGACGGGTGAGTGTCGGAGGTGCCTGGAGACCACGGGTGGCGAGCTCACCGCCGAGGTCACCGAGGTCTTCTCCGACCATCCGGACGGCGCCGAGCTCCTGGCCTTCGACGGTGACGCCGTGGACCTGTCCGAGACGGTGCGCGACGCCGTGGTCCTGGCCCTCCCGCTGGCGCCGTTGTGCCGGGCCGACTGTCCCGGCCCGGAGCCGGGGAGCTTCCCGGTCCGGATCGAGGGTGAGCCCGGTGGCGAGCGGTTCGACCCCCGCTGGGCGGCGCTCGACGAACTCCGCTTCGACCGCGACCCCGACGAGGGCTAGTCTCTTCCTCCGGCTCGTCGGACCTGGTTCCGGCGCCGTGCCGGGCCCCGGGCCCGGCGAGCATCCCGCCCCGACCCCGAGCACACGCGAGTTCACGATGGCCGTCCCGAAGAAGAAGACCTCGAAGTCGAAGAGCCGGAGTCGCCGGGCGGCCAATTGGACGCTCCGGGCGCCCGCTCGCAGCACCTGCCCCCGTTGTGGTTTCGTCAAGCAGCCCCACGTGGTCTGCACCAACTGCGGCTGGTACCACGGGCGTCAGGCGATCGACCTGGACTGACCTCGGGGACTGACGTCGGGACCCGGATGCGTCAGGGCGGGTCGGCGTGATTGTCACGGAACGTGCTGAGTAGGTGCTGGGCGCTCACGCTCGGCGTTCGGTATCGCAGGTCCACCCTCCTCCGACACGGCCCCCGCTACAGTGCGCCCACCGCTGGCAGGCGGGCGCGAACGGCACCGCCGGGTGGCGTCAGGGCGCTCGTCGCCGTCCGGTGAGCGACCCCAACGAGTCAGGAGCAGTGGTGCCCGCCGAAACGCACGTGCAACAGGGTCCCATGTCACGCGACGAGGTCCTCCAGTTGGTCCGGGACCGTCTGGCTGAGATCCTCGAGATCGACGCCGCAGAGATCAACGAGGGCGACTCCTTCGCCGAGGACCTCCGAGCCGACTCCCTGGCCCTGATCGAACTGGTGGAGTCACTCGAGGACGAGCTGGGGGAGCGGAGCGTGGGGTTCCGCATCGAGGACGAGGACCTGGAGGACCTGGTGACGGTCAAGGACGCCGTCGACTACGTCCACGCCAGGCTCTGAGTCGAGCGACGGGCCCGACCATCGACACCGAACTCCACTCCGGCCTCCTGGACCGTCTCGGTTACCGCTTCGCCGACCGCTCCCACCTGGAGCTGGCCCTGCGCCACCGGTCGTGGTGCGCCGAGCACGGCGGGGTCGAGTCGAACGAACGGCTGGAGTTCCTCGGCGACGCCGTCCTGGGCGTGGTCGTCACCGACTACCTGTTCCGGGCCTCTCCCGAGAGCAGCGAGGGCGTGTTGGCCCGGCGCCGCTCCGAGCTGGTCAACGCGACCGCACTGGCCGACGCCGCCCGCGGGATCGACCTGGGCGCCGCACTGCTGCTGGGTCGGGGCGAGGACCTGACCGGTGGTCGCGACAAGACCTCGATCCTGGCCGACGCCATCGAGGCGGTCTTCGGTGCCGTCTACCTCGATGGTGGCATCGTCGCGGCCACATCGGTCGTGCTCGACCTGCTCGAGCCCCGGATCCTCGACGTCCTCGGCGGCGGCGTGGACTCCGACGCCAAGTCCCGGCTGCAGGAGCTCGCCGCCCAGCACGGCGGTGATCTGCCGCGCTACGAGCTGAGCGAGGCGGGCCCCGAGCACGACAAGCGGTTCCGGGCGGTGGTGCGGGCGGGCGGCTTCACCGGGACCGGCGAGGGCCGAACCAAGAAGGAGGCCGAGCAGGCCGCTGCCCGCGAGGTGGCCGATCTGCTCGGCTCGGCGGGTGACCGCCAGCGGCCCTCCGACGAGCAGGCCGGTCACGAGCCCGGGGCCGACACCCCGACAGGATCCGACAGTGGGACCGGCGGGGCCCGACCACCCCAGATGGGAGACAGGCGTGCCTGAACTACCGGAACTCGAGTTGCTCCGACGCGAGCTCGACCGTGACCTGAACGGCAAGAAGGTGAAGGGGGTGGAGGTGCCGGGCGCCGGTCTGGTCGTCCACCCGACCAAGAAGGCGCTGGCGACGGCCCTCACCGGGGCCAAGCTGACGGGTGTCGGTCGCCGGGGGACGCTGCTGGTCATCGGGGTCGAGGGGGACGACCGACTGGTGGTCCAGCTCGGCGAGACCACCCGGCTCCGGCGCCAGCAGAGCAAGGAGGCCGTCGAGAAGGGCACGGCCATGGTCGTCACCTTCACCCAGGGCGGCCAGCTCCGCATCGTCGACCCCAAGCGGCAGGCCTCGGTCGAGCTGCTCGACGACGAACTGCTGGCCGAGCGCCATCCGGAGCTCAGGGCCCTGGGCCTTGATCCGGCGGACGAGCCCATCTCGTGGACGACCTTCGGCGAGGCGCTGCTCCGCCGGGACGAGCGCCTGAAGGCGGTGCTGATGGATCCGACCTTCCTGGTGGGCATCGGGCCCATGTACTCCGACGAGATCCTGTTCCACGCCGGCCTCCGCTACGACCGGATCGCGTCGGGCCTGAACACCCAGGAGATCCGGCGCCTGTACCGGGCCGTGGTGGAAACGGTGCACGAGGCCATCAAGTACGGTGGCACCTCGATCGGCCCGGACGGATGGGTGGGGCTGGACGGGTCGCCCGGCGACTACGGCCAGCACCTGACCGTCTACAAGCGGGACGGCGAGATGAGCCCCCGGGCCCGGGGACCCATCGTCAAGGTTCGCTACGGGAGCGGCTACACCTACTTCTGCGAGCAGACACAGGTGTAGCGAACCGCAGCGGGCGCCCGCCCGCGGCACCGGTCGGGACCGGCGGTCCCGACCTCGACCAGACCACACAACTGACGACCGGTTGGGGACCGAGCGGCCCGGGGCGACGGCCCCGCCGCAGGTCGGCCGTCCGGTCCGGGAGCACGGTGTTCCTCAAGACGCTGCAGATCAAGGGTTTCAAGTCGTTCGCCGAGGCGGCGACGCTCACGCTGGAGCCGGGGGTGACCGTCGTGGTCGGCCCCAACGGGTCCGGCAAGTCCAACGTGGTCGACGCCATCGGCTGGGTGCTCGGCGCCCAGGCGCCGTCCGCCGTCCGCTCCCAGAAGATGGACGACGTGATCTTCGCCGGGTCGGCGAAGCGCCCCCCATTGGGACGGGCCGAGGTGGCGATCACCATCGACAACTCCTCGGGGATGCTGCCGATCGACTTCACCGAGGTCACGATCACTCGCACCCTCTTTCGCACCGGCGATAGCGAGTATCAGATCAACAATGTGCCGTGCCGGTTGCTCGACATCCAAGAGCTGCTGTCTGACTCGGGCGTCGGCCGCCAGCAGCACGTCATCATCAGCCAGGGGCAGATCGATGCAGTCCTCACGGCGCGTGCCGAGGACCGCCGCGCCATCATCGAGGAGGCCGCGGGTGTCCTCAA